>PKQU01000168.1 GCA_017577925.1 Bacillota bacterium | reverse complement strand
GCGAGGTGCGGGTGATTTCCATCACCGACTTTCCCGAACAGCGCTATCGTAAAGGGAGCCGGCTCTGGCTTTCCCATCCCGATTTTCCGCAACCGATCGAGCTCGTCGTGGAAAGCCACCGGCGGCACAAACAGTTTGACCTCCTCAAGTTCGAGGGGTACGATTCGATCAACGACGTGGAAAAGTTCAAGGGCGGCATGCTCCAGGTGGCCGAGGAGGACCTTGAGCCCCTTCCCGAAGGAGAGTACTACTACCACGAGATCATCGGCTGCACGGTGGTGACGGAGGAGGGCGAGGAGCTCGGTACGGTGAAGGAAATCCTCTCCCCCGGTGCCAACGACGTGTGGGTGGTGGCGCGCAAGGGCGGCGGAAAGGACATCCTCATTCCCTACATCGACGACGTTGTCAAGGATGTGGACGTCGCCAAGCGGCGGGTGACCGTGCACCTGCTTCCCGGCCTGGTGGAATGAGGGGGGATGACCTGTGCGCATCGACATCCTGACCCTCTTTCCGGAAATGTTCCCCGGCGTGCTGGGCGCCAGCATTTTAGGCAAGGCGCAAGAGCGGGGCCTTGTGACGATCAACGTGGTCAACTTCCGTCAATACGCCGGCAACAAGCACGGAACGGTGGACGATACCCCGTACGGTGGCGGTGCCGGCATGGTGCTCAAGCCCGAGCCGATCTTTCGGGCCGTGGAAGCGATCCTGGAGGAGGTTCCGGGGACCCAGCCGCGCATCATCCTCCTGTGCCCGCAAGGACGGCCCTTCCGCCAGGAGATCGCCGAAGAGCTGGCCCAAGAGAAGCACCTCATCTTCCTCTGCGGCCATTACGAGGGCTTCGATGAGCGGGTGCGCCAGCACTTGGCCACAGACGAGCTGTCCATCGGCGATTACGTCCTCACCGGGGGCGAACTACCGGCCATGGTGATCATCGACGCGGTGGTACGCCTCCTCCCCGGCGTCCTCGGCAACGAGGAGTCGGCACGCACCGATTCCTTCGCCACGGGGCTCCTCGAACACCCGCACTACACGCGGCCGGCCGACTTTCGCGGCTGGAAGGTGCCCGAGGTGCTGCTGTCGGGTCACCACGCCAACATCGCGCGGTGGCGGAAAAAAGAGGCCTTGCGGCGGACGATGGAGCGGCGCCCGGACCTCCTGGAGCGCCTCGAGTGGGATGACGAGCTGCGCGAGTTGTATGAGGAGATCCTGCGCGGCGAGTAGCGCCTGCAACGGGTGTTCCGCCGCCGGCCGGTTCGGTTGCCTGGCGGTGCTGGCTTGTGCTACAATAGCGCTTGTGGCGCCGAAACAGGCGTGAGCAAGACGGTCCGCTGCCTGCGCGACAGGCATGAACGTCTGAAGAGGAGGGAACACGATGCATCCGTTGGTTCGCGAGATCCAGAAGGAGCAAATGCGCCAAGATCTTCCGGAGTTTCGCCCCGGTGACACGGTGCGCGTGCACGTGAAGGTCGTCGAAGGGCAGCGCGAGCGCATTCAGGTGTTTGAGGGCATCGTCATCGCCCGACGCGGGTCGGGGCTCAACGAGACCTTTACCGTGCGCAAGGTCTCCTATGGCGTCGGCGTGGAGCGGATCTTCCCCGTTCATTCGCCGAAAATCGAGAAGATCGAAGTGGTGCGCCGCGGAAAGGTGCGCCGCGCGAAGCTGTACTACCTGCGCGAGCGCGTCGGAAAGGCGGCGCGGATCAAAGAGGCGTAAGGGCGCGGATGGGAGGGACTTGGTTGCCAAGTCCCTCTTTTGCCATGTGGCGATGTTGTGACGAGGGGGAGCCGAGATGGACGACGTGAACAAAACGGACGCGAGCGGGTCGGAGGAGGGCGGCCGCCTGTCGCGCGGCGAGCTGTGGGAATGGATCAAGGCGCTGGTCATCGCCCTGGCGGTTGCCATGGTCATCCGCTGGTTCCTGTTCGCCCCGTTTGTGGTGGATGGCTCGTCCATGCTGCCGAATCTCCACGACCGGGACCGGCTGATCGTGAACAAGCTGGCCTATCGCCTTGGAGAACCCAAGCGGGGCGATGTTGTCGTGGTCTACATCCCGTCGGAAGACCGCGATTTTATCAAGCGCGTGATTGCCGTCGGCGGGGAAACCGTGGAGATGAAGAACGACGTGCTGTACATAAACGGGAAGCCGGTGGAGGAGCCGTACCTGAAACGGGCCAAGGACGAGGCCCATGCCCGCGGCGAACTGTACACGCTGGATTTCGGGCCGGTCACGGTCCCGGAGGGGCACGTTTTCGTGTTGGGGGACAACCGCGGCAATTCCAAGGACAGCCGCCTGCTCGGTCCCTTGCCCCTCGAGCACGTGGTCGGGCGGGCCGATGTGATCTTCTGGCCCCTGGCAGACTTCGGATGGGTGCGATAGGAGGCGGAACGTGACGATCCAATGGTTTCCGGGCCACATGGCCAAAGCCCGCCGCCAAGTCCAAGAGCGGCTGAAGGTGATCGATGTTGTCGTGGAGCTGGTAGACGCGCGCTTGCCCGCTTCGAGTCGGAACCCGATGATCGACGAGATCGTGGGGGCCAAGCCGCGCCTGCTGCTCCTGAACAAGGCCGATCTGGCCGACCCGCGCGCGACCACCGCCTGGATCAACTGGTTCGCCGCGCAGGGCCTGCCAGCCTTGCCGATTGACGCCCAGAGCGGCAAGGGGGTAGAACGCATCGCCGCGCGCTGCAAGGAACTGGCCCGGCCGGTGCTGGAGCGGCGGATCCAGAAGGGCATGGCCGCGCGGGCCGTGCGGGCGATGATCCTCGGCATCCCCAACGTCGGCAAGTCCACTCTGATCAACCGCCTGGCCGGACGGGCCGCCGCCCGTGTCGGCGATCGGCCGGCGGTGACCAAGGCACAGCAGTGGGTCCGCGTCGGGCGCGAGCTGGAACTCCTCGACACGCCGGGCATCCTGTGGCCCAAGTTTGACGACCCGGAGGTGGGGTTGAAACTGGCGGCGACGGGGGCGATCAAGGACGAGATCCTCCCCCTTTACGACGTGGCCCTCTTCGCCGTTCGCCACCTGATGGCCCATTACCCGGAGCGCTTGCGGGAACGGTACAAGCTGACCGCCTGGCCCGATGACGCCGGCGCGATGCTGGAGCACATCGGCCGCGTTCGCGGGTGCCTGGTCAGCGGCGGGGCCATTGACGTGGACAAGGCGGCCGAGGTGTTCCTGCGCGACCTCCGTGCCGGACGCCTCGGACCGCTGACCTTTGATTGGCCGCCGGAAGTGGCCGAGGGGCGGAACGATTCGGCAACGAAACGCCCATAACACCGGAAACGAAAAACGAGTGGTGGACAATGGACATGCAATCGTGGTCCGTTGCGGCCATCGTGCGGTGGCTGCACGAGCAGAAAGAGCTCGACCCCGATACGCTGCGCCGCTTGGCCGAGGACAAACGGGCCGGCGTACGGCGGGCCGTTGCCCAGTGGCAGCGAAAAAAGGCGCAGGAAGCGGCCTTGCGTGCGCGTTGGGAGGCGATGACGGCGTGGGAGCGGCGCCTGTGGGCCGAAGGCTTTACGCGCATTGCCGGCATCGACGAGGTGGGACGGGGGCCCCTTGCCGGCCCGGTGGTGGCGGCGGCGGTGATCCTTCCTCCCGACGCCTACCTGCCGGGGCTCAAGGATTCGAAAAAGCTGACGGCCCAGCAGCGCCTTGAGCTGGACGAGGCGATCCGGCGCACGGCGCTGGCGGTGGGGATCGGGTTGGCGACGGTGGAAGAGATCGACGAGCTGAACATCTACCACGCCACACGCCTGGCCATGCGGCGGGCGGTGGAGCAGCTTGTGCCCGCGCCGGACGCGTTGCTCCTCGACGCGATGACCTTGCCCGATCTGGCCATCCGCCAGGAAGCCGTGGTAAAGGGCGACGCCTGTAGCGTGTCAATCGCCGCCGCGTCGGTTGTGGCCAAGGTGGCGCGCGACCGGATGATGGAAGCGGCGGCGC
>PKQU01000167.1 GCA_017577925.1 Bacillota bacterium | reverse complement strand
CCCATCCTGCTCATCACCGGACCGAACATGGCCGGCAAGAGCACCTACATGCGGCAAGTGGCCCTCACCGTGATCCTGGCCCAGATGGGCTGTTTCGTGCCGGCCAAGCGGGCGCGCATCCCGATCGTCGACCGCATCTTCACTCGCATCGGTGCGTCTGACGACCTCGCCGGCGGCCACAGCACCTTCATGGTGGAAATGGTGGAAACGCGGGCCGCCCTGCTCGGGGCGACGCGGCGAAGCCTTCTGCTCCTCGACGAGATCGGCCGCGGCACGTCCACCTACGACGGCATGGCGCTGGCCCAAGCCGTGATCGAATACCTGCATGACCGAGTGGGGGCAAAGACACTCTTTTCGACCCACTATCACGAGCTTACCGTCCTCGGCGAACGGCTCCCCGGCGTGGTGAACGTCCACGCGGCCTGTTCGGAGCAGGACGGCAAGCTGGTCTTCCTGCACAAGATCCTCCCGGGCAAGGCGGACAAGAGTTACGGCATCCATGTCGCCGAACGGGCCGGCTTGCCGCCGGAGCTGATCGAGCGGGCCCGCGCCATCCTGGCCGAACTGGAAGGCGATCGTGACGGGGCGGGCCGTCCGTCTCCCGCCTCGACGCCGGCATCGCCCGACGCTGTGTCCGGCGAACCGCAGCAGCTGTCCTTTACCGACTGGCTGTTCACACCGCCGCGCGATCCCGAGGAGGAAGCGGTCCTCGAGGCCATTCGCCGCCTTGATCCCGAGCGAACGACACCGCTGGAGGCGCTGCAGCTCTTGTTCGAGTGGAAACGCCGTCTGACGCGCAAATCGGAGGTATCCTCCGGATAACCGGCAACCGAAGCGGTAGCGGGAAGGAGGAAGACCGGGTGGGGAAGATCCAGCGCCTGGATGAGCGGATCATCGACAAAATTGCCGCCGGTGAAGTGGTGGAGCGGCCGGCTTCGGTGGTGAAAGAACTGGTGGAGAACGCCCTCGACGCCGGGGCGCGTCGGGTTGACGTACACGTGGAAGAGGGAGGCCTTGCGCGCATCACCGTCCGCGACGACGGGGAGGGGATGGACCGCGACGACTGCCGGCGGGCGTTCGAGCGCCATGCCACGAGCAAGCTCGCACGCGAGCGCGACCTGTTCCGCATCCGCACGCTGGGCTTCCGCGGCGAAGCGCTGCCGTCCATCGCCGCCGTCTCCCGTGTCGTGCTCACCAGCGCCCCGCGCGGCGCAGCGGTGGGGACGCGCGTCACCGTGGAAGGCGGGCGCGTGATGGCGGTGGAAGACGCCCCGGCGCGCGGGGGCACCGAAGTGACGGTGCGCGACCTCTTCTACAACACGCCGGCGCGACTCAAGCACCTCAAAACGGTGCACACCGAACTCGGCCACATCACCGACTACGTGACGCGCTTCGCTTTGGCCCGACCCGACGTCGCCTTTGCTTACACGCACAACGGCAATCGTCTGCTGGCCACCCCCGGCGACGGGGAACTCCTCCACGCCGCGGCAGCCGTCTACGGCCACCAGACGGCCAAGCACCTCGTCCCGCTGCGCGCCGAGAGCCTCGACTACCGGCTGACCGGCCTCGTCGGCCGCCCCGAGGTGAGCCGCGCCACCCGCGGGTACATCTCCGTTTTCGTCAACGGCCGGTATGTGAAAAACCCGTCGCTGCTGCGCGCCGTCCTCGACGGCTACCGCACCCTGCTGCCGGTGCACCGCTATCCCATCGCCATCTTGCACCTGGAGATGGACCCCGAGCTGGTCGACGTCAACGTACACCCGTCCAAGCTGGAGGTGCGCTTCGGCAAGGAAGAGGAGCTCCTGGCCCTGGTGCGCGACGCCATCGGCGACGCCCTGGCAGGGGAGGCCCTCATTCCCACGCCGACCAAACCCGCTCGCTCGGTTCAGCCGCGCGCGGAACAGATGGCGATGCGTCTGGCCACCCTCGACGCGGCGCGGCGCGTGGGAGCCGACGTGGCCCGGGAAGCAGCGGCGCTGTTCACCGCGGCCGACTCCCCTTCGGCGGTTGCATCGCCGCCGTCGGCAACCGGGCCGCTGCCCGACGATCCGGGCACGCCACCGGACCGGGATCCCCCCAAGTCGGTGCCGCAGCCGTCTGCGGGGACCGAGAAGCCCTTGCCACGCGCCGCCAAGGCCGGCCCGCAACCGACCATGCCACGCGACACAGCACCGGCGGAACCGGACGCCTCCGGTCCAACCCGTCCCTTCCCGGAGCTGCACCTCATCGGCCAGCTGCACGGGACGTACATCCTGGCGCAGAACCCCGACGGCCTGTTCCTCATCGACCAGCACGCGGCCCAGGAGCGCATCTGGTTTGAGGCGATCCTCCGCGCCTATGCGGAAGAACCCCTGCGCGTGCAGCCGCTGCTTGTGCCCCTGACCGTGGACCTTCCGCCCGGCGAAGCGGAGGTGCTGCGCCAGCGCCTCGACGAGCTGCGCCGGCTGGGGCTCGATGTCGAACCCTTTGGTCCGCACGCCTTTGTCATCCGCGCCCATCCCCACTGGTTCCCCCGCGGGGAAGAGTCGGAATGGGTCGACCACCTGGTTCGCCTCGTTTTGCGCCACCCGCGCGTCGACGAGACCGCCCTGCGCCAACACCTTGCCGCGTCACGGGCGTGCAAGGCAGCCATCAAGGCGAATCGCTACCTGACACACCAGGAGATGGAAGCGCTTCTGGCCGACTTGGCCCGGTGCCGGATGCCGTTCACGTGTCCCCACGGGCGACCGGTGATCGTGCAGGTGACGACCTATGAGCTGGAAAAATGGTTCAAGCGGGTGATGTGAAATGATCGTCACCACCTCGCCAAAACCCGATGAAGCGCAGCGCGATACGGCCAAACGGCTGGCTCGCTTCCTGAACGCGCGCGTGGTTCCGCGCGGAAAGCGGACCATCGCCCGGCTGATGCGCGAGGAACACACCGACACGGTGCTCGTCGTGACAGCGGAGGGGCCGCGCCTGTACCGCGCGGGCGTCGAACGGCCCTTTGTCTATCACCCCAACACGGCCATGATCCGTATGCGACACCTCCTTCGCGGCGATACTGATGCTATGATCGCGCGAATGGAAATCCGACCCGGGGACCGCGTCCTCGACTGTACCCTGGGACTGGCCGCCGACGCGGCCGTCTTGTCGTTGGCCGTAGGGGAAGAGGGTGAAGTGGTGGGGCTGGAGTCGGTTCCCCTCATCGCCGCCGTCGTTTCCGAGGGGCTCAAAACTTACCGGAGCGGGTCACCCGCCATTGACGCCGCACTGCGCCGCATCCGCGTCATCTGCGCCGACCACCTCAACTACCTGCGCCAATGCGCCGACCGCTCCTTTGACGTCGTCTACTTCGACCCGATGTTCCGCCGCCCGGTGGAGGCGTCGGAAGGCATTGCCATCCTTCGTCCCTTTGCCAACCCGGCTCCGCTATCGCCGGAGGCCGTGCGCGAGGCGCGGCGCGTCGCCCGGCGCATGGTGGTGATGAAGGAGCGGCAGGGCAGCGAGGAGTTCACTCGCCTCGGCTTTGCCGAGGTGCACGAGGTCGGCAACTCGGTGGCCTACGGCATCATCCGGGTGGACACGCCATGACCGGGCAGGCACCACGGGAAGGCACGCGCCAGGAGGTCGCGGCAATGCCGCCGGAACGCCAGCGCCTCGTGGCCATCGTCGGCCCGACGGCGGTGGGCAAAACCGACGTCAGCCTCATCCTGGCGCGCCGCTTCAACGGGGAGATCATCTCCGGCGACTCGATGCAGGTGTACCGGGGAATGGACATCGGCACGGCTAAAGTCGACCCCGCCGTCCGCGCCGAAATCCCCCACCACCTCATCGACATCCTCGAACCGGATGAGCCGTTCTCGGTAGCCCAGTTCCAGGCCCTGGCCACGTCCCTCATCGCCGACATCAACCGCCGCGGCCGGCTGCCCATCCTCGTCGGCGGCACCGGCCTGTACGTGCGGGCGGTGGTGCAAGGATACCGCTTTTCCAACGCCCCGGC
>PKQU01000022.1 GCA_017577925.1 Bacillota bacterium | reverse complement strand
ACTCTGTTCCTCTCTCGTAAGTATCTTCGATCGTCGGCACACTGGTCGCCGTCCCTACCTCCGGACCAGCCGCCTGCACCACCGCCGGCTTGAGAACCGGAACAACGGACGGCGTACCGAACGCAGCCAGGAGCGTCGAGGTGGACACAATCGCCAGAGCTTTCTTCAGGTTTTGCGGGTTTTTGATGTCCATAATCCCGTAAGCCCTCCTCCTCCGATTTCTCGTATTCTCTTCCTGGAGATGGTTCACGTTTGGTGCAACGCCCTCTCCTCGCAGCCCCGGTTCACCTCCTTTGCCGAGAGAAGCGCAGGCTTTTCCCATCACAGAGGATTCTACAATCACCTACTGCAGAATCCTAGAAACGCAGTTTCCATTATAGCAAAGCCCAATCGCCATGTAAAGAAGATTGTGCTGTTCCCGTACTCTTTCTGGCACGGTTGCCAGCAAGTCAACGCAGTTTCTAGTATAATGAATGCGCTCGTGGAAGACAAGCACCTTTGATGAAAAATAACACTTGAAAAATATTCCTAATAAGAGAGCGCCCAACTTCAGCACAAACTTGGTCCTCGGCGTCCACGTTCTGCTAGGTTTCCCCCTTGAAGACGATCACTCCCCTTTCTCCTGCACGGGATCTTCACCTTTTTAGACGAAGAAGCAACCCGGAAGGTTGCAACCCGTCCGCCTCTTTTTTGCTTCTGGAAACACAGCCCACAGTTCGGTATCCTATGCACGGGAGGTGCTCTTCATGCCACCGGCATCGTACCGAACCGTAAAAGGCTACGGCGAGGCAGAAATCGTCATCCAGAAGTCGCGTTTCATCGCCCAGGTGGCGCGCGCGGAAACCGAAGAGGAAGCGGTCGCCTTCATCACTGCCGTGAAGGCCAAGCACTGGGACGCCACACACAACTGTTCGGCCTACGTCGTCGGCGAACACGACCAGTGGCAACGCTCCTCCGACGACGGCGAGCCAAGCGGCACCGCCGGACGCCCGATCCTGGAGACGATCAAGCGCATCGGACTCAAGAACACCGTCGTCGTGGTCACGCGCTACTTCGGCGGCATCAAGCTGGGAGCCAGCGGCCTCATCCGCGCCTATGCCGAAAGTGCCGCCGCCGGCATCCGGGCCGCCGGCATTGTGGAGAAGGCGCTTTGCGAACGGCTGCGCGTCACCGTGGGCTACAGCGACTGGGGACGCCTCGAGCACTGGCTGCGCAGTGAAGACCTTCCACTGGCCGATGTGGCGTACACCGACACGGTGCAAGCGCTCCTCCTCTGCCCGCTCGGCACCTCCGCGACCATGGCCACACGTATTGCCGACATCACCTCAGGACGGGCAAAAGTGGAACCTTCCGGAACGGTGTGGATCGAGCGGGATGTGGATTCCCGCGCACACGGATAACTTTATTCGTCATGCCCTTCGGATTTCCTCCTTCGATGACAAAAAATTTTCGCGAATCGGTGAACATCTTGTCGAGAAACAAAAAAACATGCGCTTTGGCGCGAGCCAAGCGCCAAGCGCATGTTCCGCGATCCCCTTCCCTTCATCTCGCTTCTTTTTGACGCGTCCGGGCATGGCGCACGCCCCCCGCCGCCAACTCCTGCATCCGCGTGCGCACGCGGCGCAAGAAGCGGAGCAGCGGCTTGTGCTTGTAGCCGATCAGGCCCACCACCTCGGCCCCCAGCTGCAGGGCGATCACCAGCACCGCCACCAGCATCGTGGCCACCCACAGCACCGTCTGGGCCTGGTACAGGAGCACCGCGCACAGCCCGAACAGGGCGCTGATGGCGTAGATGGTCAGCACGGCGCCGCGGTGCGAAAGTCCCAGGTGCAGCAGGCAGTGGTGAAGGTGGCTCTTGTCGGCCGCGGAGATGGGCTTCTTGTTCAGCTTGCGGCGCACGATGGCAAAGAAGGTGTCCGAAAGCGGCACGCCCAGAAGCAGCAGGGGGATGACATACGAAAAGAGCGTCACCTGCTTGAAGCCCATGATCGAGAGGACGGCCAGCTGGAACCCCAGAAAGAGGGCTCCCGTGTCGCCCATGAAGATCTTGGCCGGGTGGAAGTTGAACACGAGAAAGCCCATCGTCGCGCCGAGGAGCACGGCGCACAGCAGGGCCACAAACGTGTTCCCCATAAGGAGTGACACGACAAGCAGCGTGGCCGTGGCAATGGCCGACACGCCCGCCGCCAGGCCGTCCAGCCCGTCGATGAGGTTGACGGCGTTGGTGACGGCAACGATCCAGACCATCGTCACCGGTATGCTAAGCAACCACCCGATGGAAAAGCCTTCATCAAAGGGCAGGTTGATGAACGTCACGCGCAGGCCAAACGCCACCACCACAAGGGCGGCGACAAGCTGCCCGAGGAGCTTCGCCTTCGGCGACAGCTGGAACCGGTCGTCCAGCGCGCCCACCAGCGCGATAATGCTGCCGCCGAGGAAGATGCCCCATGCGATGGCAGTTTTTGGAACGAAGAGCAAAAACCCCACCACAAAGCTGAGGTAAATCGCCAGGCCGCCCAGGCGCGGCATCACCCCGCGATGCACCTTGCGTTCGTTCGGCACGTCCACCGCGCCGATGCGCAAGGCCAGCTCCTTCACCAGCGGGGTGGCAACCAGGGCGATGGCCAGCGCCAGTCCCCACGCAAAAATATAGGTTGCCATCCGGGCAATCCCCTCTCCCGTCATCGGCAATCTCGCTCAAGCGATTCCCCCCACCATTTTCACACAGGAGAGGGAGCCCGTCAATGCCGTTTCCACTCTGTTCACGTTTGGTCGAGGTTTTCTCTCGTTCTATCCGGCGATTGGGGTCGGGTGTTCCTCGTTGCTCGCCCGAAGCCCGTGTTCGACGAGCTCAATCAGCCCGGCCACCTGTTCGGTGGAGAGGGCAGCATCGTCGATGAGCGTTACATTGAGCGTGGCAAACAGCCAGAGGGCCGCCAGCCGCGGGGAAACGGTGCGAAACGCACCTTCCGCTATCCCCTCCTCAATCAGCTGTCTGAGATCTTCCAGAAACCGTTGTTTCTGCTCGCGAAGCCACAGGTAAAGCTCATCATCGACATGGCCGATGTCCCGCCCGTGCAGATGGAAGGGATACGTTCGGCCCGCCAGCATCGTGAGGTGCACCCGAAGTAAGGTGCGCAGCCGATCCAGCGCCGAGTGCGGACCGGTAATCTGTTCGCGCAGGATCGACAGATGCCAATCGATGAGCTCCTGGATCATCTGGCGAAAAAGATCGTTTTTGTTCTTGAAGTAGAGATACACGGTGCCCTTTCCCACGCCCGCGCGTTCGGCAATCGTCTCGATTTTCGTATTCGCATACCCGAACTCGGCAAATGTATTGTAGGCACTGGTGAGAATGGCGTCGCGCTTTCCGTGTTCCGGTTGCCAGGGAAGCAAAGGGGTACGTGCTTGCATCGGTTTTACCCCCAACTTGACACATCTTGCGAAACCGGCAGGCGGCGCGAGAACAAGCGGCGCAGCCGGCCCAACCATTCATCGGTCAGGCTGTAGACGGCAGGAATGAGCAGCAGGGTAACGAGCGTCGAGAAGAGGAGGCCATAGATGACGACGATGGCCAGCGGAGCGAGTGTCTCCGACGATTCCCCGCCAAAATAGGCGAACGGGACGAGAACGAGATTGGTCGAGAGCATGGTCATCAAAATCGGGCGCAGGCGCACCGGCCCGGCGGTCATCAGGGCATCGTTGACGCTCATCCCGCGTCGGCGGAGCTGGTTCGTGTAGTCGACAAGGACGATGGCGTTGTTCATGACAAGCCCGATGACCATGATGAGCCCAATGAACGCCGTCACGCTGAGCGGCATGCCGTGGGTAAAGAGGCCGACCAGGGCCCCGACAAAGGTCGGCGGCAGGCAGAACATGATGACAAACGGCTGGAAAAACGACTCAAACTGCGCGGCCATGATCATGTAGATGAGAAGAATGGCCAGCACCATCGCCTGCGCCAGCGAGGTGAACGATTCGTTCATCTGTTCGGCTTCCCCGCCGAGCGACCAGGTATAACCCTCGGGAAACGGCACGCCGGCCAGCGTCTGTTGGATGTCGCTCATGAGCGCGCCAAGGGAACGCTCACCGGTGGAGTAGACGGTGAGGCGCGCCTGGCGTTCAAACTCGCTTCTTGAGATGGCGTTCGGGGTCCCCTCGGTGGCGATGCGGGCCACATCGCCCAGCGAAACGACGGCGCCGGACGCGCTCCTCAGGACAAGCGTGTCCAGACGGGCAATCTCCTCCTGCCACGATTCCGGAAACGTCAGGACGACGTCGTATTCGTCTTCGCCGTCGCGCATGACCGCAACTTTTTTCCCGCCAAAGGCCACCTGAATGGCGGTCATGATTTCCGCAGGCGACAGCCCATACTGCGCGGCGCGAGAGCGGTCGATGTAAACCGCCACCTCGGGCCGCGCCGCCTTCATGCTGCTGTCGACGCTGGCAACGCCGGGAATGCCTGCGAGGCGCTCCTGTACTTCACTGCTGAGTTCCTCCAGCACCTGGGTGTTCGGGCCGGAGATGTTCACCTGCACCCCGCCCGAACCGGACATCGCCATCTGCGAGTTGATGGAGAGAACAATCCCGGGAATACCGGATGCCCGTTCGTTGAAATCATTCATCACCTGTTGCGTCGACCGCGTGCGCTCGGCAAGCGGCTTCATGTTGACAAAGAGGGTGGCGGTGTTTGATGCGGTCGTTCCGGTCACTTGGGACTGGCCGGACGCGCCGATCATGCTCGCCACTTCCTTGACTTCCGGATAGCTGAGCAAGATCGCCTCCAGCTCGCGCACCACGCGGGCCGTCTCCTCGAGCGCGGTGGCCGCCGGCAGCTCGAGCTGGACCGAGGCCACCCCCTGATCGGTCTGCGGGATAAATTCCGTGCCAATGCGGGGGATGAGCCCCAGGGAGGCAAAGAAAACCAAAAAGGAAAGGAAGATGACGGCAATTCGGTGGCGAAGGCCCCACCCGAGAAGGCGGCGGTACAGGCGCTCCAGCCCCTCTATGGCCCGCTGAAAGGCGCGCGCGGGGTTTACCCTCCGGAGCACCGCTCGCACCCGACCCGCTTCTTCCCCATGGTGCCCCTTCAGAAAGCGGGCCGACAGCATGGGAACGAAGGTGATCGCGCCAAACCAGGCCGCAACATGGGAAAAGATCACGGCCAGGGCCATCGGGGCAAACAGCTCCTTCGCAAGCCCGGCGGCCAGAAGCATGGGTACGAAAACCGACGTCTGGGCAAGCGCCGAGGCGGTGACGGCGGCGGTGACTTCCTTGGCCCCGACGGTCGCGGCCGCTTCCCCGTCTTTGCCCTCGAGGCGATGGCGATGGATGCTCTCGATGACGACGATGGCAAAGTCGACGAGCGACCCCATGCCGATGAGAAGGCCGCCCAGGCTGAGCATGTTGATCGACTGGTGGGACAAGGCCATCAGGGTGAAGGTGCCGATGACCGAAACGGGAAGCATGGTGCCGACGATCAGCGTCGTGCGAAAACTCCCGAGAAACAGGTAGAGGATGGCCATGGCGATCAGCGCCCCGAGCAGGCCATGCTCGACAACATTGTTGATGGAGCGGTTGATGAAGGTTGCGGCGTCGTAGATAACGGAGAGCGTGACCCCCTCGGGGAGCTTGTGTTGAAGCTGTGCGATCTGCTGATGCACACCCTCCGATACCTTGACGGCATTCCCGCCGGACGTTTTCATGACGCTGAGCATCACGAGCGGCTGCCCGTTTCGCGTAGCCTCCTGCGACTTTTCGGCAAAGCCGCGGCGGATTTCGGCAATATCCGCGAGGGCAACGGTCCCCCCCGACGGCAGGGGGATTTGCACCCGCTTGATGTCCTCGATGGTGGTGAATTCGGCATCAAAACGAACGGCGAGCTTTTTGTCGCCCAGTTCCACCGAGCCGGCGGTGAAAAGAACATTGGACTGGGCAATCATCTGCGAAAGGTATGCCGGCGTAAGGCCGTACGCCTGCATCTGCTCCGGTCGCAGGATAACCTGGATCTCTTCCTTCTCACCGCCAATAATGCCGATGGAGGCGACGCCGTCGAGTTTGCGCAGCGCCGGTTCGATGTCGTCTTCGGCGAGCCTCTGGAGTTCCTCGAGCGACCGATTGCCGCTGATCCCGACAATCATGATCGGCTGATCGTTGGGATTGATTCTGAGGACCAGCGGTTTGTTGGCATCCTCGGGGAGCAGATCGGTGATGCGGTCAACCTGCCGCTGCAGATCGATCTGCGCCGTGTCCATGTTCGTTCCCCATTCAAATTGGACGACGACGAGCGATGCCCCGATCTGCGACTGCGATTCGACCTTTCGGACGTTGTTCACCTTGCTAACCGCATCTTCAATCGGCTTGGTGATGAGGTTCTCGATCTCCTCCGGCGACGCGCCCGGGTAGGAAGTGGCCACAACGGCGACCGGCAAGTTCATCTCCGGAAACAGTTCCACGGGCAGCGTCGGGAGGAAGATGAGCCCAATCAGCAACAGCCCCACAACGATCATGGTGATGAAAACGGGGCGGCGGACGGAAAAATCGACGATGCTCAAGACTTCCGGCCTCCTTCTTGCTGACCATCCTCCGGCAGGCGCACCCGGTCACCGTCTTTGACGAGGTACTGTCCCTTGACGACGACATTCTCACCCGGCTGCAAACCGGATGTCACTTCGACATATTTCGACGTCTGACGTCCCACGGTAATTCGGCGCTCGTGCACCACTCCGTCCTTATAAACCATCACGCGCCCTTCCCCGGCCTTTTCGCTCGCCATATACGCCTCTGCCGGGATGAGGATGGTGGGTTTTGCCCCTTTCGGCAGGAACGTGACCGTAGCGCTCAGGCCGGAGGCGATCCGGCCCTCGGGGTTCGGGACCTCAATTTTGACGAGGTACGCCTTTGTCTGCGAATTGGGGGTCAGATCTTTGGACGTAACCTTCCCTTGGTATGTTTTCTCTTGAATGGTAACCTTCACAGGATCGCCGACGGCCACACTGCCATAGGCATGCTCCGGCAGATCCACCTCCACGATGGCCGGATTCATGTTGACAATCGTGGCCACAACCGATTGGGGATTGACCATTTCTCCCACTTTCACCGGAAGCGAAGCCACGACGCCGGCCACCGGAGCGGTGACGCTCATGTTCTCCAGCTGGCGGCGAGCGGCGACCAGCGCGGCTTTTGCCTGTTCCACCTGGGCGTCGGCCGCCTTCAGCGCGATCCGTTCATTGGCGATTCTCAAGTTCTCCTGTGCCACCTGGAGGGCCTTGCGCGCGGTCTCGTACCCGCTTTTCGCCTGCTGCAGACCGGCTTCCGCCTGCTTGAATCCGTTCTCGGCTTGCTCCACGGCGGTTTGGGACGCAACCCCGGCCTCAAACAGCGACTTCTGCCGTTGGAGGTTTTTCGCGGCCAGGTCATAGGAGTTCTGCGCAGCTGCCAGCGCCTTTTCCGCTTGGCGCACCGCTTCTTGCGCCTGTTTGACGTTCTGCTCCGCGCTCAGGATCTGCAACGTCGCCTGCGCCTGGGCGTTCTCTTTGCCGGCCTCAGCGGCCTTCACCGCGGCTTCCGCCTGCGCAATTTGGGCCATTACGTCTTTCGTTTCCAGCTGGATGAGAAGATCGCCCGGCCGTACCCGCTTTCCAACTTGGACCGCGACCTTCTCCACGCGACCGGCTGCCTTCGGGAGAACGGCCACCTCAACCTGACCTTTCACTTTGCCGCTAAGCGTCAGCCCTTCATCGAGTACGCCCCTGGTGACCGCGGCAACCTCGACGGTGCGAATCGGCTCTTCCAGCTGAACCGATGCGGGTTTGCTGCTGCATCCCGAAAGTGTCACAAGCATGGCAACGATGGGGACGGCAAACGGGAAAATGCGGGGTACCCTGCGCATGGGGAAAGGCGACACGACAGAACCTCCTTCCTGACTGGACGTCCAGTCATTCATGGTTACAAGACTTATCGTAAGACAAAACCATCTCCCAAAACAAGGCTGTACCCTCACATCTCGAAACCCTCTCACCAACTCAAGACGCTGCCGAGTTCCCGGCCGGTTCGGTTGCCACGGATGCCGTCTCCGATGAACGCATCTTCCGGCTTTGCCGTTTCACCTTCACCCAGGCCAGCACATACGCCAGGACAAACGTCACCAGCGCCATTTTCAGCAGCACATGCACGTCGCCGGCAACCATCTCCCAGCCGTTTCCCTTGATTGCCACTTCCCGCAATCCGTGCAGGAAATACGTAAGGGGGAGGAAATGGCCAAGGGTCGCCACCCAGTCCGGCATCGCCGAAAACGGCCACGTGAACCCGGACAAGAGAAACGAAGGGACAGCGATCAGCATCGTCAGCTGAACCGCCTGCAACGCATCCTTTGCCATCAAGGAAAAGAACATCCCGATCCCCACAAGGGCAAGAATGAAGGCAACGGACAACAGGAGGTAATGGGACGGGCGCCCCAAAAAGGGGATGCCGTATACGGCGTTCGCCATGCGCACCGTCACGAGCGCGTCGAAAAGGCCGAGGAGAAAGTAGGGCACAGCCTTTCCGCAGAGAACCGCCAACGGCGGTCCGGATAGGGCCTCCCGGGTCACGGAGAACGCGATCCCGAGAAAGACCACTTGCTGGACGACGGCACCCAGTAACCCCAACAGAAGGAAGGTGCTGTAACTGAACCCGGGGTTGAATAAGATGCGAAACTCACTGCTGATGGCAACCGGGTTCCCCTTCCATTTCTGAACGGCAAGCTGCAGGGAAAATGTCTGGACGATTTCATTGGCCGCGCGCAATGCGGCATTGGAAACGATCATGTTGCTCCCGTCGATGAGGGTCAGCACCTGACTCGGGTTTCTGGGAACAATCACGCCGACCGCCACTTCCCCCCGACGCAGGGATTGGACCAGGTCTTCCTCGGAAGCGGCGGTTCCCACGACGGCAAACGTCTCCGACGCGTCAAACGCCTGGATAATCTGTTGGCTGAGCACGGATTGGTCTTCATCCAGCACGAGGGTGGCGATTTCCTTTACTTTGTTCTCGCGGTAGAGAGAACCAAACAGAAGCAAATAGAGGATCGGGACCAGCAGCAAAATCGCCAGCACGCGCTTGTTGTGCCAGATTGCTTCCCACTCTTTCGCCATCACTTGGCCCCAATCCATTCCGCTGTCACCCCGGCATAAACGTTGGAAGGCAGTTTCACCTTCACCAGAAGCGAGCGAATGTCCGTCTCGTGCAGGTGGTTCGTCGCTTTTCTCACTGCAAACTGCGGCGCAGGATTCACCGCCACGATCTTCCCTTTCACCTGCTCACCCTGGATCCGGACGGTCACTTCCTGGCCGACCTTCACCTTCTGCCATTTGTCTTCCGGCAGATAGAAATGGACCCACTTGTCATTGGGGTCGGCAATCGTCAGTACGGTCATCCCCTCGCCGATCATCTCGGACGGCTCGACGTTTTTCTTGACTACGACGCCATCGATCGGCGCCCGCAATTCACTGTAGGACAGGTACGCCTCGGCTTCCGCCAACGCTGCCTTCGCCTGGGCGAGCTGGGCCTGTGCCAGTTTCACATCCGCTTGCTGCAGCCCCACCTGGCCCAGCCCCGCCAGCGCCTTCTCCACGGCAGCGCGCGCTTGCTCCACCTGGAACTTACCCGCTTCGATTTCTTCCGGGCGCGGGCCTTTCTCCAACAATGCCAGCTGTTGCACCGCCACTTCGTATTCCGCCTTTGCCTTCTTGTATTCGACCTCCGCTTCGTCAACCTTGGTTTCCGGCACGGCTCCGGCTTCGTACAGCTTCTGCGTCCGTTCGAACATCTCTTTCGCCTTTTCGTAGGCCGTTTTCGCCGCTTCCACTTTCGCTTCTGCCTGCTTCCGCTCCTCCAGACGCGCCCCGTTCACAAGGGCATTGTACCGCGCCTGCGCTTCGTTCAGTGCCGCCCGTGCTTGCAGCAGCCCGGCATTTGCGTTTTTCCGGGTCACGTCCACCGCCTGCACCGCTTTCGCCACATTCGCCTCCGCCAACGCGAGCGCCGCTTTCGCCTGCTCCACTTTTGCCTGCAATTCCTTATTCTCCAATTTGCCGAGCAGCTGGCCCTTCTTCACGCGATCCCCGACATCGACGTACAAGGCTTCCACCCGGCCGCCAATCTTGAAGCTCAGATCGTATTCCGTCTGTTCCACAATGCCCGAATACGTCTCCGCCGAGTGATCGGAAGCATTGCCGAAGTAAAAGGACGAATAGGCAAGCAGCACGGCGAGCGCCGCTGCTCCGCTAATCAGCCACCGCTTCATACTTCCCCAGCCCCTCCAACGCGATCTTGGTAATCGTCCGCATGCGAGAGGGTTCCGTCACCGCCTGCCCGTTCAGGACCGCACGGACGGCCGGAACCGAAACCAGACCGAAGAGGGCACCGGAAACCGTCATCACGTCCAGCTCCCTGTCGATTCGCCCCTCTTCCTGGTCTTTGCGGATTTCCCGGTCCAAGCAGGCAAAATACTCACGCATCACGTCCTGAAGGGGGACGTTCGCCCCCCAAATCGTCTGCAGCAATAACCGGCAAAATTCTCGGTTTTCTTCAAAGAATTCAAGGTGTCTCCGCATCACGCGGGTCCACTTGTCTTCGTGTATCTCTCCCTCTGCAAAGGCCTCTTTCAGCAGCGCCGTCAGCCGGTTTATCCCTCGCTGCAAAACAAACTTGAACAACTCCTCCTTGGTCGCAAAGTGGTTGTACAATGTACGTTTGACCACACCCGCCCTTTCCGCAATGAGCTCCATCGATGCATCCGCATAACCGTGCTCGGAAAAGGCAGCAAGCGCCCCCGAATAGATGCGTTCAACCGTCCCTTTCGCCATAGCCGTATACCCTCTCGTTCCCCTCCAACCGCGCTCCTTCGCACGTTTGCACTAGCCAGTGTAAATTATACTCACGGGTATAAAAAAGACAACAAAAACGCCTTCCCGGTGGGGCCTACTCTGGAGGAGATGTCCCCACACGAAACGGGAGGCTCTTCGCTACGCGCGGTCGCGACGACGCATACCTTCACGGCAAACCGCCCACAGAAAACGCGGCAGGTCGAGCATGCGGCGCCACCGCCACGGCTCCTGGACCAGACGATACAACCACTCCAGTCCCAACCGCTGCCAGAGGCGCGGCGCGCGCTTCACCTTGCCTGCGAGCACGTCGAAGCTACCGCCCGTGCCCATGCACACGCCGGTAAAGCGGTGCTTGTGGCGGGCGATGAACAGCTCCTGGCGCGGGACGCCGAGGGAGACAAACAAGAGGTGCGGCCGCGCCTCCTCGATGCGCTGAACAACGGCCTCCTCCTCTTCCGGCGAAAAGTAGCCGTGGGAATGGCCAACGTACACGGCACCGGGATATTGCCGCTGAAGGGCCCGCAGCGCCCCCTCGTTGCTTTCCGGCGTGGCCCCGAGCAAAAAGACGCGCCAACGGCGGCGGTCCGCTTCCGCCATCAGGCGGTGCAACAGGTCGTACCCGGCCACGCGCTCGGGGATGGAGTGGCCCAGGATCCGGGCCCCGACCAGAATGCCTACGCCGTCGGGCACGACGAGATCGGCGCCGCGCACCGCCGCCGCGTAATCCGGGTTCCGCAGCGTCTGCATCACAATTTCGGGATTGGCCGTGACGACGTGGACGGTGCGGCCGTCTTCCACGGCGCGGACCAGGACGGCCACCGTCTCGTCCATCGTGCGGGCAGAAAACGGAACACCCAAGATGGGTACGGCCATGCGGGAACGCCTCCCTCCCCTAAAAGCTAGAGCCCGTCTCCACAATAGCGAAACCGGCGCCAAAAGAAAAGGCGATGCCGCGCCCGCGAGGCTGTTCGCCATTCTTCCATTTTTCATAACTCTCTATGCCAACGCAGCAGGAAATCGCACGATCGGCAGCGAAAGTGGCAAGGGACACCAATCGCAAAAGGAGGAACCGTATTGTGAAGAGAACGTGGCTGCTCATCCTGCTGCTGGTCTTCGTCCTGTCCGGATGCGCGCCGAATGTCGCCATCGTGGGCGAGGCGATGAAAAGCCAGCTCGACGTCACCTCCTACGCGTCGACCACCACCTTCGCCCTCGACGCTGACGTGCCCACGGACGGACAGGACGCCCGCGTTGGCCTGGTGCTGAAGGCCCTGCGCGACGGCGTGGTGTTCGATGTGCAACAGAAGGACGAACAGCACGCCCACGGCGTCATCTCCCTGAAAAACCCGGCTTCAATCGTGGGGACGGAGTTGTGGCCCTCGCAGACGAAACCGGCCCTGGAGTTTTACCTCGAGGGCAACGAGGTCTACCTCAAGTCCTCCCTCGACCAAAAGTTCCTGCACGTGCCCGCAGCCGAAGCGCCACTGTCGCCGGAAATGCAGAAAGAATTCAACGAACTGGCCAAATCGGTGGTCCGGGAGTACATCGATCAATTCGGCTACCCCTTCAAGAACGTGATCACCACGCCCAATGTGGACGTCACCCTTCCCGACGGGAGCAAGGTGTCCACCACGCACGTCAACATCACGCTCGACCTGGAGGAAGCGCATGAGCTGCTCGTCTACTACCTCGAAAACCTCAGCAAATTTGACGGGCTCGACCGGCTCATGACCGGCATCGGGGAAATGACGGGTGAAGACGTGACACCGGTCGTGCCTGAAATGAAAGCCGCCCTGGCGCAGGCGGCCAATGCCCTCAAGCTGGTCAACGTGAAAGCGCTGGCGGCACGAGGGGTGAAAGCCGATATCTCGGCCGAGTACTGGATTTCCGCCGACAAGCGCATCGTGCAGGATCACCTGAAGGTAAACCTGAACCTGCCCGGCGACGTCATTCCCGATAGCGGACTGCCCAACCTGTCCCTCCGGCTGGATGCCGCTAGCCAGTATTGGAACCACAACGAGCCGGTTCAGTACCCTGCTCTCACGCACGACCGCGTTGTCACTGTGGAACAACTGGCCTTCCACCCCGAAAAATTTGATGCCTTTGGAGCAGCCAGCCCCGTGCGCGCGCTAGCGGAGTTGGCGTTTGCGCCCTTTGACGACGTACCGGACAGCCATTGGGCCTATTGGCCCGTAACCGCCCTACGCACCGTGGGCGTCGTCAGCGGCTACGACGGCAACCGCTTCCTCCCCAGTCGCCCCATCACGCGGGCCGAATTTGTGGCCATGGCCGTTAATGCCCTGGGCCTTGAACCCGCAGAAGAAAACCTCTCGGCGTTTAAGGATGCCCAGCAAATTCCCGCCTGGGCGCGCGAGGCGTTGCAAGCCGCTGTGCACACCAAGCTGATCCGCGGTTACAGCGACGGCACCTTGCGCCCAAATCAGCCCATCACCCGCGCGGAACTGGTGGCCATTCTGACCCGCGCCTACCTGCCGCCGGCGGACAATTTCCCGCTGTCCTACGTCGACCGCGACCGCATCCCGCACTGGGCACTGCCGGCGGTGAAGGCGGCCACCGCTTACGGAGTCGTCAGCGGACGAGACGGCAACCGTTTCGCCCCGAACGACAAGGCCACACGGGCCGAGGCGGCCACCTTGCTGTATCGCATCCTCCGCACGCTGCACAACGCGCAGTAACCTGCTGACGAGTTTGCAAGAAGACCGCCCAGGCAAACACATAGCCCCCGTGGTGCTTCACGGGGGCTATCGATTTGTCCTTCACGGTTTTAAAAACTGTTGAATCTCCTCCACCCGCACGGCAAAGCCCAGCCCTTCGATGCCCACCTCGCTGCCCTTGAACACGACAAGACCGACCACCTGTCCCTGCAGGTTGAGAAGTGGTCCTCCGGAATTGCCCGGGTTCACCGGCGTGTCGAATTGAAGGTAGCGCTGCGAAAACCCGGGAATTTGGCGTGCCGTATGGCTGATAATGCCCCGCGTAACGGTATACATCAGGCCTTTCGGATGGCCAACAGCGATGACCGTTTGGCCAAGGCGATAGGACGAAGCCAAGCGCACGGGCTTGACGGCCTCTGTCGGTTTGGTTTCAACCAGCGCCAAATCGAGGAACGCCGATACCTTGACCACCCGCCCGGGGTATTGGCGACCCGTGAACGTTTGAACGGTTACGACGCGCCGGTTTCCCACCACATGGGCCGCGGTCAGGATATGGGTGTTGTCCACAAAAAAGCCTGTCCCGAGCTGATCCCCACTCAACACCGCCACGACGGAAGGGAGCGCGTTGGCCACGACGTTGATGACCCGCTCCTCTTCGCTCTCCATGCGCACCCGTTCCTGTTGCAAGGCGGCGTGAAAATTGGCCAGCATGGCCGCCACTTCCGCACGCGTCACCGGCTTGTCGGGACGAAACGTACCGTCCGGGTAGCCGCTTATGACCCCCATCTGCTGCATCTGCGCCACGGCCTCGGCGTACCAAGCCCGGGGAGGGATGTCGCGGAAAACGGTCTGGGCGAGGGTAACACCACCCAAGAGGAAGATCAGGAAAGCAACGCCCAATCCCGCCACGACCTTTTTCATCTTTCTTCACCTCGTTTCCCCATGACAAGCTGTTCCTCACGCTAAAGAACGCTCAACAAAAGGGATGCCTGGATTGAGGCATCCCACTTTACCGAAACTTCACACCACTTTTCGCGACATCATCCTTCCTCCACTTGGCCCAATGCAAACATCAGCTCCCCTTCCGCCACCACGGTGTCGCCCACCTTGGCCACGCCGCGCCCCTTGCCGATGCTGCCGCGCACGCGGGTGAGCTCCACCTCCAGCGTGAGCACGTCGCCCGGCTTCACCTGGCTGCGGAAGCGGAAGTTGTCGATGCCGGCGA
>PKQU01000166.1 GCA_017577925.1 Bacillota bacterium | reverse complement strand
AGATCTTTACGGTTCTTGGCGATGATGGCCGGTCCGGGGTTGGTCCCCCACACGACCATGGCCTGGGCGCCGGCGTTCTTGACCTTCGTCAGCTGAACGGTCATGTCCTGGTCCTTCGTGTTGTACGATTCCGTCGCCACGATCGCGATGCCGAAATCCTTGGCGAGCTTGACCAAGGCTTCCTTTCCGGCAGTACCATACGCATTCGAGTCGTGGACAATGGCAACCTTGGTCAGGCCCTTGTCTTTCAGGTATTGCCAGATGCGCGCCGCGGCCAGCTCGTCGGAATGGGGCGTCTTAAAGACCCACTCGTTCGGGGGCTCCACCACCTTTACGCTCGCCGCCAGGGAAACGAGGGGAACCTGGTTTTCCTGGGCGATGCCCTTCATGGCCAGGCTGGCCCCGGTGGTGGTGGACCCGATGACGGCCAGCACCTTTTCATCGTGAATCATGCGGTTCATCTCTTGCTGGGCCTTTTGCGGCTCGCTCTCGTCGTCGACCAGCACCAGGCGCAGGGGAACGCCGTTGATGCCACCGCTTTCATTCAGCTTCTTTTCCAGCAATTTGAGCGTGTTGTACTCGGGTTCGCCCAGCGGGCTCGCCGGACCGGTTTTGGACACGATGGCGCCGATGACGTACTCTTTCGGCTTTTCCCCGCCGCCCGGTTCTCCGTCGCCGCCACCCGACGCCCCTTGCTGGCCACCGCAGCCGGCCAGCATCAGCACCATCGTCAAGCCGACCACCCTCAGGATCCGCAACGTGTTTTTCATGCGACCACCCAACCTCCTTGCTTGTGATGTCTTGGTGGAATTTACCGAACCGCCGCCGAAGAATGTTTCCCGAGGTACGATTCCTGCACCGACGGGTCGCCGGCCAGCTCTTCGGCCCGGCCGTGCAGGACGACCCGGCCCGTCTGCAGCACGTACGCCCGGTCGGCGATGCGCAAGGCGCCGCGCACGTTTTGCTCGACGAGGAGCACAGTAGTACCCCACTCGTCGCGCAGTCGCCGGACGAGCTCAAGGACCTCGCGCACCATGAGCGGCGACAGTCCGAGGGACGGCTCGTCCAAGAGCAGCACGGCCGGCTTGGCCATCATCGCCCGGCCGATGGCCAGCATCTGTTGTTGGCCGCCGGAGAGGGTACCGCCGAGCTGCCGTTGGCGCTCCTTCAGGAGGGGAAACAGGGTGTACACCTCCTCCAAGCGTTCCAGGCGCTGCCGTTTGGACATGCGGCGAAACGCGTAGGTGCCGAGGAGGAGGTTGTCCCGCACGGTGAGGGTGCCAAAAACCTGCCGGTGCTCCGGCACATGGACGATGCCCCGCTCGACCAGGCGCTCGGCGCCCAGGTGGCCCACCTCTTCGCCGCGCAACCGGACGGACCCGCTTTTTGGCGCCAGCAGGCCCGAAATGGCCCGCAGAAGCGTCGTCTTCCCGGCGCCGTTGGCCCCGAGGAGCGCGACGATCTCGCCTTCCTGAATGTCCAGCGACACCTCGTGCAGCACGTCAACCCGGCCGTATCCGGCGGTCAGGTTGTGGACAGATAAGAGCGGTACCTGGCTCACGCGCTCACCTCCTCCCATTCGGCGCCGAGGTACGCCCGGATGACCCGCTCGTCGCGCTGAATCTCCTCAGGGAAGCCCTCGGCGATCTTCTCTCCCTGGTCGAGGACGACGATGCGGTCGCACAGCGCCATGACCAGGTCCATGTCATGCTCGACCAGCAGCACGGTGATTCCTTGGTCGCGAACGGCGCGGATGTTCTCGGCCATGGTCGACGTCTCGACGGGATTAAGGCCCGCCGCGATCTCATCGAGCAGGAGGAGTATCGGCTCCGCTGCCAGGGCCCGCGCCAGCTCCAGGAGGCGCAGTTGCCCCAACGGGAGCAGCCCGGCAGGCGTGAAGGCCAGGTCGGCGATCCCGACAAAGGAAAGGGCTTTTAGGGCCCGTTCGCGAAGCCGCCGCTCCTCGTCCCGCACGCGGCGTGACGGGAAGGCCGTGGCGAGAAGCCCCGCCCGACCGTGACGATGACAGCCGACGAGCACGTTGTCGAGAACGGACAAGTCACCAAACACCTGGATGTTCTGGAAGGTACGGGACAGCCCCAGAGCCGCGATCTCGTGGGGGGAGCGGCCGCTGATTCGCTCACCGCGAAAGGTGACCTCGCCCTCCGTCGGCGGCAACACGCCGGAGATGATGTGAAACAGTGTGCTCTTCCCCGCCCCGTTGGGCCCGATGAGGCCGACGATCTCGCCCGCACGCACCGTCATGTGGACGTCGCGCAAGGCGACGAGACCGCCAAACCGCCGCCCGACACCGCTTACGCGGAGGAGGTCACCTTGCATACCGCTTCCCCCTTTCCGTCTTCCACAGCACTTTTTACCGGTCGGCGCCCGATACGGCGAAGGAGCGGGGCCAGCGTCGGCACCAGGCCGTTCGGCAGGAAAATGACGATGCCGATGAGAATGAGGCCAAAGAGTACCAGCTCCACTTCGCTGGTTACGCCGGGGAGGGTGTGGCCCAACCAGTTCACGCCCACCCGGATGGCCGAAACGATCATCGCGCCGACGACGGCCCCCCAGATTGAGCGCATCCCGCCCAGCACGACCATGGTCACGAACAGGATCGACGTCTGCAGGCCGAAGGGCTCCGGCACCAAACTGTAGCTCATGTGAGCATAGAGCGCGCCTGCCAGCCCGGCCAGGACGGCGCTGAGGATGAACACCTGCATCTTGTACGCCCCGGTGTCGACGCCCATCGCCGCCGCCGCCACTTCGCTGCTGTGGATCGAGCGCAGGGCACGACCGACGCGGAAGCGAACGATATTCAGCCCCATGAAGATCACCAGGAGGGCGATGGCCCATACGAAGTAGTAGTAGGGCAGCCCCGACGAAATCGCCCATCCGGCAATCGACAGCTTGGGAATGCCGTACAGGCCGGATGCCCCGCCGGTCACATCGGCCCACTCGTTGATCACCACATAGATGGCGATGCCGAAGGCCAGCGTGGCCATGGCCAGGTAGTAGCCCTTGAGGCGGGAGAGCGTCCGGCCAAACACGTAGGCAATCAGCGCCGGAACGGCCATGGCCGCCACCACGCCGAGCCACGGGTTGAGGCCATACCGGGTCGTCAGCACCGCCGTCGTGTAGGCGCCGACCCCATAGAAGGCCGCCTGCCCGAGGGACACCTGGCCGGCGTACCCCATGAGCAGCCCCAGCCCAACCGCCACGATGGTATAGATCCCGGTGAACGTGGCCACGGTGATGAGGTACGACGTGTGGGCGACCCACGGGTAGAGGAGCACGACGAGCGCGAACACCGCCAGCGCGCGCATCACAATCCTCCTTTCCCCACGCTTTTTTCACCCAACAGCCCCTGCGGCCGCACCAGCAGCACCAGGAGCACCGCAGTGAAGACGATGGCGTCCTTCAGTCCCGAGCTGACATAGCCCGCACCCAGCGCCTCGATCACGCCCATGACCAGGCCTCCGACCACGGCGCCGGCGGCGTTGCCCAGCCCGCCGAGGATGGCCGCCGAAAAGCCCTTGATGCCCAACATCAGGCCGATGTCGTAGGCCGGATAAATGAGGGGAGAAATGACGATGCCGGCCACCGCACCAAGGGCCCCGCTGATCCCGAACGACAAGGCCGACATCCGCTCGGGACGGATGCCCATCAGCCGTGCCGCGGTGCGATTCGCCGCACAGGCCTGGAACGACTTGCCGAGGAGCGTGTGCTCCATGAACAGGTACAACAGCACGACGACGACAAAAATCGTCCCCACCACCCAAAAGCTTTGCGGCGCAATCGGCACGCCACCCACCACGACGGGGTCATCGCCGGTAAAGGACGCCACCTTGACCGGTTCCTTGCCCCAGATGAGGCTCGCCGTGCCCCGCACGAAGATGGCCACGCCGATGGTGAGGATGATGAGGCTCAACTCGTCGGCCCCCCGCGCCCGCCGCACCAGGCCCCACTCGATAAGCAGGCCGAAGGCGGCCACCAGGGCCATCGTGACCAGCGCGCTCAACCACAGCGGGAGACCGGCTG
>PKQU01000165.1 GCA_017577925.1 Bacillota bacterium | reverse complement strand
GCACGACAGCCAACATAAAAGGCGACCAGGGGACCGTAGGCTTTGGCGAACGCGGCGGGAAACGTCGTGCTGCGAACATCGGTTGGCGTAAACGGCAACGTCACTCACCTCCGTAAGGTCCTCCCTACTCCTTACTCATTCGTGACGGATTGGCCAAGTTCCTGTTCCCTCCACAAGACCATGCATACGCAGCACGTCGGAATCTCATACCTCGGCACCCTGCCGTTCCCCGCGCAACGGAACGCGCGCCAACACCGTATACCGCGCACCGGTGGGATGGAGTTCCGAGCGATACAAGGCAAGGGCGTTCACGCGCCACGCCATTGGGGTTCCCGGCGCACAGTGCGCCAGTTCATCGGAACGCAGCGGACGCGTTCCGTTCCGGGCCAGGGTAAGATGAGGCGTATACGGCCGCGCGTCCGGGCGGTATCCCCAGTCGCGAAACACCTCTCCCAACCGGCGGTGCGCATGGCGCAACACGGCCACGTCCCCTTCCACCCTGACCCACAGGACGGTGGGCACCCCCTGCCGTGCGAAGGTACCGAGCGGACCGAGGCGCAGGGAGAAGGGCGGGATCTCCCGCGCCACACGGTGCATGCCAGCAACGATCTCGGGAACCCGCGCCGGCGGTTGTTCATCCAGAAAATGCAGCGTGACATGCAGGTTGTCCATCGGAACCCAACGTGTAAAGGGCAAGGCCCCGCGCAACGCGGGCAGCCATGCGCGCACCTGATTCTTCACGCGTGCATCCACTTCCACGGCGACAAACAGACGCAGCGGAGCCACCTCCTCGAACGGAAAAACCCGGCCGGTTGCCGGGCCTCAGGACGCGCTTAGGACGTTGAGCGCATCCGCATTTTTGTCACATAGTCGGTCTCATAATACTGCAGCTCGTCGCGCAGATACTCAAAGGTCTTGGATAGCGAAAGGGTAAGCCGCTTCAGGCGTTCCGGCACCGGTTTGCGGAAGATGATCGCATCGTGCCCGGTGTACGAGTAACGCCCATCCTCGGCGTAGACTTCGCCCTTGGGGTAGTAGAACAGGTCGACGCAGTTGTGGTACACCTTATACAGCGTTTCTTCGGCAAACTCGGGGTTGAACTTGGCTCGACGAAGCACAATGCCCAGCCGCTCACAAGCGTTTTCGCAATTGACCAAGAGATGCCGCAAATCGGAAAGGTACAGACGGAAGTACTCCTCGTACTCCTCGCGGTCACCCCCGGCCTCTTCAACCAGCTGAGCGAGGGTCGTGCTGTTGAGGAACGCCTCGATGTCCGCGCACACCCGACGCAGGCGCCGATACGTTTCCTCGCAAAACTCGCGGAGCTGCGTGTTCGGCATGCCGTGACCTCCCGGGAACAGATTCGCATGAGAACCTGACAAAAAAGCCGTTTGGTTTTATTGTACCAGAACAGAGGGCCGGCGGGGAGCTTAGAAAAACGCGCGGGGCCGCCGACCCCGCGTCAAACGCTTCCCCTGCGCGCAATCCGCTTGCTCGCAATGCGCGGGTCCATCTGCGCCCGTCGCGCCCGGATCCTCACGAATCGCGTTGCGCGCGGTACGCCCAGTGATTCGTTGGCCCATGGCCGCCACCGATGTCGAGGGCCTCGCGAATGGCAGCGGTAATGAAGGCCTTGCCCGTCCGCACGGCGGACAGGAGATCCTCCCCTTTGGCCAGCGCCGCGGTGACCGCCGCCGAGAAGGTGCATCCCGTCCCGTGGGTGTTTCGCGTGGCCACGCGCGGCGCCGAGAGGACCTCGACGCGCGTACGGTCATAGAAGAGATCGTCGGCCGTCTCCCCATCGCTGTGCCCGCCCTTGACAACAACCGCCTTAGCCCCCATGGCCACGATGGCTCGTGCCGCCTTCTCCATGTCGGCGCGGGTGCGGATGGTCATCCCGGTCAGCACTTCCGCCTCGGGGATGTTGGGCGTGACGAGAAGGGCATGGGGCAGCAGGCGACGGCGCAGCGTCTCAATGGCATCCTCTTTGAGAAGGGGCGCGCCGCCCCTGGCCACCATGACCGGGTCGACGACCAGCTTGTCGATGGCGAACCGCCGCACGGCCTCGGCCACGGCCTCGATGATGGCGCTGTCGAACAGCATGCCCGTCTTGGCCGCATCGACGCCGATGTCAGTGGCCACGGCCTCGATCTGCTTGACAACCGCCTCCGGTGGCAAGGGCCACACCCCGGAGACGCCCAAGGTGTTTTGCGCCGTTACGGCGGTAAGGGCCGTCATGCCGAAGACGCCCAGCTCCTGAAACGTCTTGAGGTCGGCCTGAATGCCGGCCCCGCCGCCGCTGTCGGATCCGGCGACGGTCAATGCGCGCGGAATCATGGCAATCGCCTCCCGTCTTTTTCCTTCCATGACGCATCAAATCGCTCTGATGTCACTCCGCGACGTTGACGAAGCAACTGTTGCCCGCAACGGCCTGCTGGATCAACCCGGTGTCCTTCATCCACGTGACCACTGCGTCCCAGGACGCCTCATCCTGCCAGCCGAAGGGCTTGTCCCCGGCATCCATTAGGGGCAAGAGCATCTGCAGGCTCTGTTTCTCCACGTCGGGGTCGAGGGGAAATTCCGACTGCTGGTGAGCAAGCAGGATGTTCAGCCCCTCGTCGGGATGTTCCACCACGTACTGCTGGCCCTTTTGCGCGGCGCGCCAGAACTTGCGGATCGTCTCGGCCTTCTCCTTCACCGTCTGTTCGCTGGCGATGAGGACCAGCTCGTAGTAGTCTGGCACGCCGTACCGCGTGGGGTCGATCGTGCGAATGGGGAAGCCCTCTTTTTCCATCAGCAGTTTCTCGTGGTTGATAAAGCCGCCCATCAGGGCATCCACTTTCCTTGTGCTGAGGGCCGGCACAAGGTCCCAGCCGACGTCGACCATCTTCACCCCGTCGTACGCCGCCCCGTCCCGTTCCACCATCGTTTTGACAAACGCCTCATCCACGGGACTCCCGGAGTACCCCACCTTCTTGCCGATCAGGTCCTTCGGCGAGCGGATCGGCGAGTCAGCCGGCACCATCAGGTGGTTGAGCGGATGGCGCACCACCGCCGCCACCGACTGAACGGGGATCCCTTCCGCCCGGGCCATCACCACCTGCGGCTGGTAGCTGAGGGCCAGCATCACCTCGCCGCTGGCCACCAGGCGCAGCGGGTCGTTCGTCTCCGCCGGCATGTTGAACGCGACCTGAAGCCCCTCCTCGGCGAAATAGCCCTTCTCCAGTGCCGTGTAGAGGAACGCGTGCACGGCATTGGGGTACCAGTCGAGCATCACGGTGACGGGTTCCAGGTCCCCGCCTTCGCTCCCGCTCCCCACACTGGCATTCCGGGCCTCGTCTCCCGGGGCCTGCGTGGCCGTCTGACAGCCGCCCAGCAGGACCACAAGCCCCGCCAAGCCGAGCAGAATCGCCCGCTTGCCGATCCACCCCTTGAGGCGTTTGCCTATGCGACGCATCGCGGCTTCCTCCTTTATCCTTCCGCTTCGATCCTTTCTCTCCCCCGACCGGGAAACCGTCTCCCCGGCACCACGCCGCCCCCTCCCCGGCCGGCTCGTTTCACGCGCGGTGCCGCTTCCTCCGCGCGGGACCCGCCACACGTCCCCGACCGCCCCCGGTTCCCGTGGGCCGCTACGGCCGCCCATCCGTGTTGCCGGTGGCGGCGCGGTGCCAATTGAGCAGGCGCCGCTCGACAAAGGCGGTCAGGGCGAAGAGGGCGATGCCGAGCAGAGACAGCACGACGACGGCGGCAAATAACTCCTCCGCGCGCAGGTTGTGGGACGCGCGCCGGGCGAAATAGCCGAGTCCCGCCTCCGCGCCCAGCCACTCGCCAACCGTGGCCCCGATGACGCTGAACACCACGGCCACCTTCAGGCCGGAGAAAAACGCCGGCAGGGCGGCGGGCACCTGCGCTTTCCAAAAGATCTGCCGGCGTGTGGCCCCCATCGTCCGCAGCAGGTCGACCAGTGCCGCCGGCGTGCGCGTAAGGCCGTCGTACGTGTTGACGACGATGGGAAAGAACGTGACGAGGACGGTGACGGCCACCTTCGTCCAGACGGAGTATCCGAACCACAGGATAAAGACGGGCGACAGCGCGAT
>PKQU01000164.1 GCA_017577925.1 Bacillota bacterium | reverse complement strand
TCGCCCACCTTGGCCACGCCGCGCCCCTTGCCGATGCTGCCGCGCACGCGGGTGAGCTCCACCTCCAGCGTGAGCACGTCGCCCGGCTTCACCTGGCTGCGGAAGCGGAAGTTGTCGATGCCGGCGAAGAAGGCGATCTTGCCGCGGTGTTCCTCGGCGGCCAAGATGGCCACGGCGCCCACCTGGGCCAGGGCCTCGACAATCAGCACGCCGGGCATGACGGGGTAGCCGGGAAAGTGGCCCTGGAAGAAGGGCTCGTTCATGGTCACGTTCTTTTGGCCCACGGCGCGCTTGCCCACTTCCAGCTCGAGGATGCGGTCAACGAGCAGGAACGGGTAGCGGTGGGGAATGATCTCCTGAATCGCCTGTACATCCAGCACGGCCGTCCCTCCTGTTGGTGGTAATCCTGCCGGCAGCTTTTCCGCCGGCGCGCACATAGCGGGCGCGTCGCGCGACGCATACTGAAAACGACCCTTGGCTGGCGAGAGGCAAAAGCCGATTCCGCCGGCTGAGGTTGACATAAAGGGGCATCCGGTGCAGGGGCCACGCCGCAAGCCCAGCCCCGCGCTTCGGGATGCCCTTTGTCGCGTTCGCCGCCGGTTACGCGGCGTTGATGCGCTTGAACTTGATGAGGTAATTGAAGCTCGTGACGAAGGAAAAGGCGATGACCGCCCACAGCACGTTTTCCGCGTAGGGATAGTCGAACATGATCAGCAGGAACGTGATGTAAAACATCACCGTGGTCGCTTTGCCGAGAGCATTGGCCGGGAGGGGCTTTTTGCCGTTGAGGTGAAACAGCGCCGACCCCACGATCATGCCGATGTCCCGAACGAAAAAGACCCCCGCCGCCAGCCAGCTGATGCGATCCGTGAGGACAAAGGACAGGATGACGGCGATCATCATCAGCTTGTCGGCCAGCGGGTCGAGCATGATGCCGATGTCCGTCACCTGCTTGTACTTGCGGGCCAGGTACCCGTCGATGATGTCGGTAAGCCCAGCGGTGAGGAGCACCACAAAGGCCCATTGCGTCGCGTAGGGGTGGCCCGAAAAAAACACCACGAGGTAGAGCGGGACGAGGGCAAAACGGCACAGGGTCAGCAGGTTGGGGACGTTCATCAGTCGGAACCCTCCCTCGCGAATTCCCAACACGCTCGCGCGCGGCCGTCTCCCGCGGGAAACCGGCGGCCGCGCCCGAAAGCGAACCGAAACCATTATACTACACCGCGTCTTGGCGAGGGGAAAGCAGGCGGTTCCCCGCGAAGGGAGGAACAATGCGCGCTCTATCGGCGCATCTGGTTGGCCAGGCTCCACATCTCGTCGGCCATTTGCAGGGCGCGCAGGTTGAGGGAATAGGCCCGCTGGGCAGTTAGGAGGTCGGTCATCTCCTTCACCAGCTCCACGTTGGATCCCTCGAGCATCCCCTGACGGATGGTCACGCGATCCCCTTCCCCTGTGCCGCCTGGGTCAACGGGCACCAGTTCGTTTTCGTCCGCCGCAAAACGGTTTTCCCCAATGGACCGCAGCCGCTCGCCGCTGGGTACCCGCCACAGGCCGATGCGCAGGCCGGTGTCGATGGTCCGGTCGCCCTCTTGCACGAAAATGCGTCCGGATGCGTCGATGACCAGGTCGCGTTCGCTCACCGGACGCCCCGACGGAAGCGGATCGAGCACCACATAGCGGTTCGGGTCCCCGGGCGCGGCCCCCTGCCGCACCACAAAGTCGCCCTGCGGCGTCACCAGGGCCATGCGTCCCGAACCGTCGGGCAGGGGGGACAGGTGGAAAGCGCCGGCACGGGTGAGGGCGCGGCGCACGATGGGACGGCCGTTTTCGTCGACCGCCTGCCCGGCCCCGTCCCGCACCGGCTGTTCCACCAAGAAAAAGCCGTTCCCCTCGATGGCGAGGTCAAGCGGCCGGTTCGTCTCCCGCATCACCCCTTGGGTCAGGGAGAGCGGCGTGGCGGCCAGGTGCATCCCGTATCCGACGCGCAGGCCGGGAGGGGTGAGGCGCCCGACCTCCTGTTCACGAACGGGCTGGTTGTTCACCTGGGTGTAGAGCAGCTCGGCAAAGACGGCATCACGCCGCTTGTACCCCGGCGTGTCGAGATTGGCCAGGTTGTGCGCCGTCACGTCGATGCGCTCCTGCAGAGTACGGAGGGCTCCCGCAGCGATAAGGGCGGAAGTGTTCACGCTCGTGCCACCTCGCTCATACTTTGCCCACTTCACCGAACAATCTTTCGAGGGTCTGGTCGTAGGCCTGCACCACGCGCTGGTTGGCCTCATAGACGCGCAGCGCTTCCATCAGGTCGACCATCGTCTGGGCGGGATCGAGATTCGACGCCTCGTAAAACCCCTGCCGCACGCCGCCCTGGGCGCGCAGCGCTTGCCGCAGGCTCGCCCCCGCCGCCGTGCCCGGATCAAGAGGCACCAGGAGGCCTTCGTCCCCCTCCCAGCGGTAGTGGCCGTCCCCTTCGCGCACCATGCCGTGCGGGTCTAAGGCCGCCACCAAGCCGAGCAGGCGGTCGACGAGGGGCTGGCCGCCCGCGCCGAGAACCGGTTGGCCGCGGCCATCGACGAGGCGCACGCGCCCGTCGGCATCGACGCGCAGCTCGCCGGCGGCGTAGGCCGCCGCCTGCGCGGGATCGGCCGGGTTGTAGAGCCGGATCGGCGCGCCGGTCGCGTCCAGGACACGCGATCCGCCCGGCGTCACCAGATAGCCCTCGCCGTCGACGGTAAAGCGGCCGGCCCGGACATAGCGCACCGCGCCGTCGGGCCGCGCAACGGCAAAAAACAGCGTCGCTTTTTGCGGCGCACCGGTTTCCTCGTTGAGGTACAGCCGCTCATCGTACAGGGCAAGGTCAAGGGGCGAGCCCGTCTCCACCAGATCACCCTGACGAAAATCGGCAACGCGCTCCTGCACGTACACGCCGGTGGTCAGCGGCCCGACGAAGGCTTGTCCCACCGCCAAACGGCGAGGAAGGGCCATGGATTCGCTCCCCTTGATGCGCGCCAGCAGCATCTCCGGAAAGGCCCGCTGCACCGGTCGTTCTGCTTTGTACCCCGGCGTCTGGGCGTTGGCCGCGTTGAGCGTCAGCGTTTCATAGCGGCGCTCCTGCGTCACCATGCCCGATACGGCCGTATACAGACCGCGGATCATCCAATCCCTCCCGAACTCCCCACAACCCGATGGGGCTGGCTTGTCCCGTCCCCGTTCGGCAGCCCGGTAAGAAGTCCGGCCGGCGGTGCATCCTGCCCGTTTGGGTCTCGTCAGCCTTGTCCTCGACAATCGTAACAGAAGAGGCGGTGACGACATCCCCAACGAACAGCGATATCGGTGGTTCCACCGCCTTGTGATCACCCGGTTGCCGCTCGGTTCCGCACGCACCATGCCGGCGTCGCCGGCGAAATGGACACATCAAATTGTATATTCGCTGTCCCGCATGAAATTCCTCTTTTTTCTGCTGCCGAGCCCTCACGACCGGTTTTGCGCCTGGGCGTCCGATCCCTGTTGTTTTTTCTCCGACCGTCCCTTGTACTTGATCTTGGTCGCTTCCCCACCGCGAATATGGCGAATGGACTTGTGGTATTCGAGGATTTCCTTCACCTGGCTGGCCAGTTCGGGATTGATCTCCGGCAGGCGTTCGGTCAAATCCTTGTGCACGGTGCTTTTGGATACCCCGAACTTTTTGGCAATGGTGCGAACCGTGTTTCGGGTTTCCACAATGTAGCGCCCGATCTTGAGGGTTCGCTCCTTGATGTAATCGTGCACGCCCCTCGCCTCCCTCGGGTTGTGGGTTTGGTACAGTATATTGGCAAGGAGCGCACGGTATTCGATTTTCCCCAGCCTGACAAGCGATTTCGCCGTTTCCGCCACCGAGGGACAAGCGGTGCGCAGTGGCAAACGCGTCCAACAGCACATCACGGCCCGCGCGGACAATGTCCACGCGGGCCGTGTTCCCTTACGACTGCTGTCCGGGTTGCGTGAGGAACTTTTGCGGGTTGACCGCTTGCCCGTTTTCGCGAACCTCGAAATGGAGGTGCGGGCCCAACTCCTTCTCCAGCGCGCTCCGCCCGGCCTTGCCGATGACGTCGCCCTTCTTCA
>PKQU01000163.1 GCA_017577925.1 Bacillota bacterium | reverse complement strand
TCGTTCATCAACAAGATGGTGAACCGCCACAACCTGGCCCACACCAGCTCCAAGCCGGGGAAAACGCGCACGCTGAACTTCTACCGCATCAACAATCGCTTGTACTTCGTCGACTTTCCCGGCTACGGCTTTGCGAAAGTGTCGAAGGAGGAGCGGGCCAAGTGGGCGGCGTTCATCGAGGAGTACCTGCAGAACCGGCGCTTCCTCGTCGGCGTCGTCCACATCGTCGACCTGCGCCATCCGCCCACGGCCGACGACAAGCTGATGGCCGACTGGCTGCGCCACGCCGGCATTCCCACCGTCGTTGTGGCCACCAAAGCCGACAAGGTGTCGCGTGGCCAGTGGCCCAAGCACGTCAAGGCGGTGCGCGAGGGGCTCGCCCTGGGCGAGGAGGTGCCCGTCGTCGTCTTCTCGGCCGAGACGGGGGAAGGCAAGGACAAGGTGTGGGGCCTGCTCCTCGACTGGGTCGATGCCTTCAAGGCACCGGTGGTGTAGGGAGCGACACAAAGAGCGAAAAGCGGGGGAGCGTTCTGGACGATGCCCTTTTCCGTAGGCGCGCGGAAAAGGGCAATTTTATTTTTTGTGGGGCGTATCCTAGAATTGGGATATCCGTATGGCGATTCTGTGGGTTCATTTCACCGAATATTGCCTGCTTTCCCGCTGCCTTGATTTTGTTGCCGCCAGCCGCACGCCCCCGACCTCGCGTACGGGCGGGAGCGGGGGCGTTTTTCCGCCGTTCAGAGGCCGCAGCGGTGTGCGGGACTTAGCGCTTTCCCCCCACGAGGAGATACACCCCCGCCACCACCGCTGCAACGGGCCACCACCGGTCTAGGGCGTTGAGAAGGTCGAGCGACGGTAGCAGACCGGAATCCCGAGCGGCGTTCAGCGCGGCGCTGAGTCCTGCCAGTGTCGAGGCGGCCCATACGAGGGGCGCCCGCGTAGCCCATGCAGCCACAACGCAGGCCGCCGCCACGATGAGGGGTTCGACCAGGGCCGCGCGCAGCCCGGGCACCAGATGGGCTTTGGCCAGGGGCAAGAGCCCAAAGCCGAGCAGGAGCAGTCCGGGGATGAGCAAGTCGGCGTCGCGCTGCTGGCGGGCGACGGAGAGGAAATAGATGCCGAGGGCGGCGAGCAAGGCCGGTCCGCTCAGTAGGGCGTCGAGAACGGGCTGGTGAAGGTGGCGGTTGAGGACAAACAGCCCGACCCACAATAGGGCCACCCCGCCGAGGAGGAAACGGCGGCCGCTCGGGCGCTTGGCCATGGGCGGATCACCTCCGGTTGTCAGCTGGGCGGCTGCGCGGACGCGGCTTTCGGTGTATGCGGCCGCGTCGGCCATTCGGCCAGCACCATCCCGGCGAAGATGAGCGCGCCGCCGACGAGGGCAAGGGGGCCGAGTTCCTCGCCGGTCCACCAGTACGAGGTGAGGGCGGCAAACAGCGGTTCGGTGGCGAAAATGAGGGCCACGTGGGCCGGTGTGGTGTATCGCTGAAAGGCCGTCTGCGCCCAAAAGGCCAGGGCCGTGGCCGGAACGGCGGTGATCAGGAGGGCCAGCCACACGTCGCGGTTGCCCCACACGGAAGGCGACACCAGGTGGGCCGGGTTTTCCCACACCCACGCAGCGGCAAAGCTGAGGACGGCCACCGTGGCGATCTGCACCACGGCAAGGACCAGGGCGTTGTGGCGCGGCGCGTAGCGACCGGTGCAGATGATTTGCAGGGCAAAGCAGAGGGCGCACATCAGCACCAACGTGTCGCCACGGTTCCAAGCGCTTCCGGCGATGGAGAGCGCAGCGAGCTCTGCGCTGCTCCCATCCTTGAACAAGCGGAAGATTTCTTCCCCTGCGCCGGTGAGGAGGTACAGCCCGGCGGCCGCCAGCCCGGCGCCGGCCCACGCCGGGACGGTGGGACGGTGGTGCAGAATCAGCCAGCTGAACAGGGGCACGAGGACGACGGACAGGCCGGTAATGAAGCCGGCCCGCGCCGGCGTGGTCCACAGGAGGCCAAGGGTTTGCAAGGCATAGCCGCCGAACAGCCATACCCCCAGCACTGCTCCGGCGGCCAGGCTGCGGCGGTCTGCGCGCGCCTTTTGCCCGAGCAGCCGCCCGATGGCCCACAGGCACAGCGCGGCCAGGGTGAAGCGAACGGCCAGAAAGCTAAAGGGCGGAAGCTTTGCGATGGCCTTTTGCACGAGAACAAAGGTGGCACCCCACACGAAGGCCACGCCGAGGAGCGCGGCATCGGCTGCCCACTTGCGCATGTCGGCGTTCCCGCCTTTCGTTGACAGAATCGTGCTACAACGAATCATTATACCACGGGGCACCGCGCGGCCGGGGCAACTGTTTGCGATTGTTCACATTTGCCTTCCGATGACCGGCGGACAACGTGTTATAATAACGATGATGTGAAAGACTAGGATCGACACCGTGTGGGCTTTTGTGTCAGCAAAGGTGGGTGAACCCCATGCACATCCTGGTGGTCGGCCTGAATCACAAGACGGCGCCGGTCGCCGTGCGCGAAAGGCTGGCCTTTACGCCGGAACACCGCGATCGGGCCCTGCCGGTGCTGCGCAACACGAAGAGCGTCCTCGAAGGCGTCATCCTCTCCACGTGCAACCGCATGGAAGTGTACGCTGTCGTCGACCAGCTGCACACCGGTGAGCACTTCATCAAGGGCTTTTTGAGTGAGCAGTTCAATCTGCCGAAAGAGGAATTTGTCCCGTATTTGTACGTGAAGGCAAACGACGAGGCCGTTGTCCACCTCTTCCGGGTGACGGCGGGCCTCGATTCCCTCGTGTTGGGCGAGACGCAAATTCTCGGGCAGGTGCGTGAGGCCTACTACGCGGCGCTGGAGGCCGGCGCCACGGGTACGGTGTTCAACACGCTGTTCAAGCAGGCCATCACGCTGGCCAAGCGTGCCCATGCCGAGACGCAGATCAACCACAATGCCGTGTCGGTCAGCTATGCCGCGGTCGAGCTGGGGAAGAAGGTGTTCGGCTCCTTTTCCGGCAAGCGCGTGCTGATCATCGGCGCCGGCAAGATGGGCGAACTGACCGTCAAGCACCTTCTTGCCAACGGGGCGAGCCAGGTAATGGTCGTCAACCGCACGGTGGAGAAGGCACAGGAGCTAGCTGCCTCCTACAACGGCGAGGCCTATGGGCTGGACGCACTGTCCGCGGTCCTGCCCCAGGCCGACGTCGTGATCAGCTCCACCGGATCGCCGGGCTACGTGGTGACAAAGGACGACGTGGCCGCAGCGATGGCCCAGCGCCGCTTGCGGCCGCTCTTCCTCATCGACATTGCCGTGCCGCGCGACCTTGACCCGGCCATCGCCGAGCTTGACAACGTGTACCTCTACGATATCGACGACCTGAAGGATGTGGTGGAGGCCAACCTGCGCGAGCGCGAGAAGGAAGCGCGAAAAATCGAGGCGATGATTGCGGAGGAGCTGGAGGCGTTCCACAAGTGGCTGCATACCCTGGGCGTGGTGCCGCTCATTGCCGCCTTGCGCGAAAAGGCCTTGGCCATCCAGGACGAGGCAATGAAGCGCATCGAGCAGAAATTGCCGCACCTGACCGAACAGGAGCTGCGCGTGATCCGCAAACAGACGAAGAGCATCGTCAACCAGCTGTTGCGTGACCCCATCTTGCGCATCAAGGAGTTGGCCGCCGAGCCGAACGCCGAAGAAGCCAAGAAGCTCTTTGCCGCCATTTTCGCCCTTGAGGAGGCCCTTGCTGCACGACAAGCCCAGGAGACCGCCTGTAAGCGGCCGGAAACCGACGCCGTTGGCGATCGGTTTCCGGCGGTGGGAATCCACGAAGTTTCCCTCCGGCCGTAAGGAGCGCGCCTCCTGTGGCCACGCCATAAAGGAGCGGTCGCCGTGCTGGGGCTCAGCTGGCTGTACGACGCCATCCTGACGATCTACGCCTTTAGCGTGATGGTGTATTTCTCGGATTTCCTGCAACGCAACCGGAAGGCCAATCGCTTTGCCTTCGGGTTGCTTTCTGCTGTTTGGACGCTGATGACCTTTTTCTTTCTCGGGCGGGCGTGGGAAAACCAGTACTTGCCCCTCGTCACGCTGTTTGACATGCTCTTTTTCTTCAGCTGGATGCTGGTCGGCCTGTCGCTTTTGCTAAACTGGTTTTACCGTGTTGATCT
>PKQU01000162.1 GCA_017577925.1 Bacillota bacterium | reverse complement strand
ACGAGCAGGAGGGCACCCCCAACGGCCCACGCCCGATCCGTCCACACCCGCCTCACCGTCCCTCGCCTCCCGCCGCGCCCTGCTGCCCTGCGAGGAGGGCCAGCACGTCACGGCGGATGCGCTGGAAGGCCGGGGTGGTCACCAGCCCATACCGCCGCGGGCGCTCCAAGGGCACGGCCACCTCGTGCAGACGGCGCGCCGGCCGTCCGGGCAGCACGTAGATGCGGTCGGACAAGAGGACGGCTTCCTCGATGTCATGGGTGACGAGGAGCACCGTCTTCCCCAGGCGGCCGTGCGCATCCAGGAGCCACTCCTGCATCGCGGCGCGGGTGAACGCATCGAGGGCGCCGAAGGGCTCGTCCAACAAGAACAGCTCGGCATCGGTCATCACCGTGCGCAGGAAAGCCACGCGCTGGCGCATCCCGCCGGACAGCTGGTGCGGATAGGCCCGCTCAAACCCGGTGAGGCCGAACTCCGCGAGCAGCCGCCGCGCCCGCTCCCGCGCCGCCTTCCGCGGCACGCCGCGGATCTCCTGGGGGAGGACCGCGTTGTCGAGCACCGTGCGCCACGGCAGGAGCAGATCCTGCTGGGGCATGTACCCCACCCGCCCGAGCCGCCCGTCGGCACGGCCGTCCACGACGATGCGTCCCCGATCGGGCTCGCGCAGCCCGGCGATCAGCTGGAAGATCGTGCTCTTCCCCGCCCCGCTCGGGCCCACGAGGCTGACGAATTCCCCTTTCCCCACGTGGAACGAGACGCCCTCGAGAACGGGGACAATCCGGTCGCCGTCGCGGTGGGCATACCACACGTCGTCAAAGACCAGCATCGCGCGCCTCCTCACAGGGGCCAGCGAGCCTCTTGCCACGCCATCTCCCAGAACAGGTACTCAAAGCGGAAGGCGGTGACAAAGAGCTCCCGCAGGCGGCCCCGCTCCGCCTCGGACGCGTGGGCCGTGAGCGCATCCAGCTTGTCGCACAGCCATCGGCCAAGCCGGCCAAACTCGTCCGCGGCGTACGCGTCAATCCACGCGTTGTAGGGCGAGTCAGCCGGGCTGCTTCCGGCCGCCTTTAGCCGCAGGGCGATCTCATGGTACGACCACTGACACGACAGCACGGCGGCCAGGATGTCGGCGATGGTCCCGGCGTAAGCCGTTTTGAGCAAAAACGACGTGTAGCTGGCCGTCACCGGCGCCGGTTCCGTCCGCTCCAGCTCCTCCGGTGCCATGCCGAACCGGGTCGCGTAGCGGCGATGGATGTCCATCTCCGTATGCAGGGTCTCGGACAGCAGGGAACCGAACAGCTTCATCGTGTCCAGGTCGTCGGCCTTGGCCGCCGCCAAGGCGAAGACGCGGCAGTAGTCGATGAGGTAGACGTAGTCCTGGCAGAGGTAAAAGCGAAATTTCTCCTGCGGCAGCGTGCCGTCGCCCAACCCCCGCACAAAGGGGTGGGCCATGATGCGCGCGAAGATCGGCTGCGCTTCCTGCCACAGCCACGCGCTGGTCGCCATTCTTCCCCCTCCCTTTGACGCATAATAAAAAACCGCCCGACAAGCGGGCGGTCTGCGGCACGAAGCATGCGTTGGGCATTCGTGAGCCGACCCACCCACTTCCCTTCGCTGGCATTACCCAGGTCAGGTTCCAAGGGTTGAAGGCGCAAGCGCCTTCTCTCAGCCCCGAACGGAGCACCCCTAGTGGATGGTCACCGTATGGTATGGACGTGTCCAGTTGTCAGCGAGGATTTGCTTTCATTGTAGCAAGGCCGTTTTCCACCGTCAACGAGTGGTCACCGTCGTTCCCGTCTTCATTCCGTCGGAACGTCAGCCATCAACGCGCGATACAGCAGGGCCACCGCTTCCGCGCGGGTGGTCAGCTTTTTGGGGGCAAACGTACCGTCCGGGTACCCCGCAACCAATCCGTGCGCCGCCGCGGTCCGGACGGCGGGTACCGCCCACGCCGGGATGGTGCATGCGAACGGCTGTTTTTCTATTTGGACAACGTCTTCGCTAGTGAGGGAATGATGTGACAAACATCACTTTCAGAAATCTCATTTTCGGTTATAGTAAAAATGTAAAGATTAATTACGAAAGGGGAGAATCGGCATGAAAGCTGCACGGTGGTATAACGCCAGAGACATTCGCGTCGAAGAGGTTGAGGAACCGAAAGTAGAAAAAGGAAAAGTCAAAATCAAAGTGGAATGGGCAGGGATCTGCGGAACGGATTTGCACGAATACGCAGCCGGCCCCATCTTCATTCCGGTGAAAGACCCGCATCCCCTGAGCGGTGACAAAGCGCCGGTCATCCTGGGTCACGAATTTTGCGGCCGAGTCGTCGAGGTCGGAGAAGGCGTTACGAAGGTCAAGGTGGGAGATCCGGTTGTCGTTGAACCGATTCTTCGCTGCGGAAAATGTCCAGCTTGTTTGAAAGGGAAATACAACCTTTGCGAGCAGCTCGGGTTCCACGGCCTCTCCGGAGGCGGCGGCGGATTTTCGGAGTATACCGTGGTAGACGAGTACATGGTTCACAAAATGCCCGAAGGCCTTTCCTTCGAGCAAGGCGCCCTGGTGGAACCGGCGGCCGTCGCCTTGCATGCCGTTCGAATGAGCAAGCTCAAACCCGGCGACAAAGCCGCCGTCTTTGGAACCGGTCCGATCGGGCTTCTGGTGATCGAGGCGTTAAAAGCGGCCGGTGCTGCTGAAATTTATGCCGTGGAAGTCTCCAAGGAACGGCTGCAAAAAGCGAAAGAGTTGGGTGCGACGGCTGTCATCAATCCGAGAGAAGAAGATCCGGTGCAAAAGCTTCACGAACTGACCGGTGGTGGCGTCGATGTGGCCTTTGAAGTAACCGGCGTTCCGGCAGTATTGCAACAAGCGATCGATAGTACATCCTTTGAAGGGGAAACGGTCATCGTCAGCATCTGGGAAAAAGAAGCCGGCATTCAGCCGAACAACATCGTCCTGAAAGAACGGAATGTAAAAGGCATTATTGCGTACCGTGACATTTTCCCGGCGGTCATGGAATTGATGAAACGCGGATACTTCCCAGCCGAAAAGCTCGTTACGAAGCGAATTAAGCTGGAGGAGATTGTAACAGAAGGATTTGAAACGCTGATGAACGAAAAAGACCAAGTGAAGATCTTGGTCAAACCCTGATGCGTTCCAATGGGCTCGATGAGATGAGAACCGGAAGATCTGCCTGCAATATCTCACGCAGCAAGCACTGCGTGAGCATTTTTTTAATTTCAGCAGTCCGCCTTGACATCTGAGTCGGTAAAGAAGATCGTCTGGCGATCTAACAGGAAAACCGGTCGTTGCAAATCGAAAGGGCACCTGTCCCCTTCCATCCTCGTAAGGGAAAAGGACAGGTACCCTCACTCAATGCGGCTTTGACCCTTTTCTCATTTGAATTGACCCACAACCCCTTGAAAACGACGAGAAAAAGACGAAGACGACATTTTTCGGCGTCTAAAAAAGCTAATTGATCATAGAAGTTGTTTTTTCAAGTTGTCGAATCTTCTCCAACTTAGTAAAATTTTTTTGCTTAGGGAGGGATTATGCTATGGGATCCTTCTCACAGGAATCGTTTTTACAACAAATCAAAGAAAAAGAACACCACTATCTTGGATACTGTCCTGAAAAAGGTTGGATCTACAGTGTTCAAACGGGACAAAACGAGTACACCATTTTCGCTGTCCGGAAAGGAAGTGTAGAGCCATTAATCACGTTTAAAATTCGGGGACAACCCCCCGCAACACCCACACAAACAAGTTCAACCCCACTTTAATCCTTCTCGAATCTTCTTCCTTCTATTCAGCAAAAAGATAGCATGGAGGACCCTTTGTTGCAATCGACTAACAGTCCTATTTCACTCTTTGGCAGCGCATCTCAAAGGCACCCTTCGTCTTTCGCTTCGTATACACCATTGATGCGATGCCTTTACGTTACGGCAATATCGCCCGAATTCCAAAGTCGTAAGCACCTCCGCCGGCATGACACGCCCCCGCGCCGCCAGGCCATGATCTCCTCGCGCCGTTCGCTATAATGAACCCAGAACCACGAGGATACGCCGAACCTAAGGAGGGTGGGCTCAATGGCGCCCAAACGGAAGTTGTCTGGCGAAGCACGGCGCCGTGCCATCGTCGCGCTTTTACAAGCGGCAAACGG
>PKQU01000161.1 GCA_017577925.1 Bacillota bacterium | reverse complement strand
GCGCCGGGCTTGTTTTACTGCTTGAACCTTTCGCCTCCCAACATTAAAATGGTTCTGTACACGGGTGGAGGCGGTGACGTGATGCGCGAGTTGTGGGAATTGCGCGAGATTGTGTGGCGCAATCGGTGGCGGTACGCTGCCGGTTTGCTTTCTGTACTGCTGGTCGACCTCCTGCAACTGGCGGTGCCGAAGGTGCTGGAGCATCTGACCGATGCCCTCAGGACCGGCCAGGCTACGCCGCGGTTGTTAATGGAGTATATCGGGGTGCTCTTGGCGCTGGCTGCCGGCATCTTCCTGTTTCGGTATCTTTGGCGGTGGCTGGTGTTTGGCGTGGCGCGCACCATCGAATACGAGCTGCGCAATCGCCTCATGGCCCATTACCTGCGCCTAGATGCCGCTTGGCACCAGCAGCGCAAGGTGGGCGACCTGATGGCCCATGCCACGAACGACATTCCGCTCGTTCGCTTTGCCTTTGGCGGCGGCATGGTGATGGCGGTGGATGCCGCCATTTTGATTTCCCTTACCGTCTTCATGATGGCCTTCACCATTGACGCGCGGCTGACCGCCGTGGCGTTGTTGCCTATGCCCCTGATGGCCGTTTTGGCCTTGTTCTTCGGGCGCTCCGTTCACCGCCGCACGCGCGAGGCGCAGGAGGCCTTCTCCCGTCTCACCGACGAGGTGCAGGAGGCGCTGTCCGGCTTGCGCGTGCTGAAGGCGTTTGCCTTGGAAGCGCACATGCAGCGCCGCTTCGCCACCGTGGCGGAAACCGCGCGGGCCCGAAACATGGCCGTCGCGCGCTTGCAGGCGCTGTTTCAGCCGCTGGTCCAGCTGCTCTTCGGGCTGAGCCTGCTCCTCACCCTGGCCTACGGCGGCACGCTGGTGATCCGCGGGACGATCACGCTGGGCGAGTTCGTCGCCTTTACCGCCTACCTGGGCTTGCTCACGTGGCCGATGCTGGCCATCGGGTGGATGATCAACATTTTCCAGCGCGGGGCGGCGGCGATGGCCCGCCTCAACGCCATCTTTGCCGAGCAGCCGACGGTGCGGGACGTTCGGCCCGTGACAGAACCGATCGAGGTCGCTGCGGCACGCGCGCCGGAGCCGGCCCGCGATCGGCTGCGTGGCGAAATCGTGATCCGCCACCTGACTTTTGCCTATCCGCAGGCCGAGGAACCGGCCCTGCGCGATGTGAGCCTGACCATTCCCGCCGGTGCCCGCGTTGGCCTTGTCGGGCGCACCGGAAGCGGCAAGACCACCCTGGTGCAGCTTCTCGCCCGGCTCTACGAGGTTCCGGAGGGGGCCATCTGGATCGACGGCCGCGAGATCCACACCATTCCGCTGGCGGTGCTGCGGCGCGACATTGCCGTGGTGCCGCAGGATCATTTTCTCTTTTCCGACACCATCCGCGCCAACGTCGTATACGGCGTGGACGCGTGGACGGAGGAGGCGGTGCAGGCGGCGGTGCAGGCGGCCCAGCTTCAGCGCGATTTGGCCGCGTTCCCTGATGGGCTGGAGACGGTGGTGGGCGAGCGCGGCGTGGCCCTTTCCGGGGGCCAGAAGCAGCGCGTGGCCATCGCCCGCGCGCTGCTCAAGGATGCCCCGATCCTGATCCTCGACGATGCCCTGTCGGCGGTGGATGCCGAAACGGAGACGGCCCTCCTCGAATCCCTGCGCCCGCTGATGCAGGGGCGCACCACGATCATCGTCGCGCACCGGCTGTCGGCGGTGCGCGATTGCGACAAGATTGTGGTGCTGGATGGAGGCCGCGTGGTGGAAGAGGGCACCCATGAGGAGCTTCTCGCCCGCGGCGGGCTGTACCGACAACTGTACGAAACGCAGCGGCTGGAGGCCTGGGTGGACGCGGAGGCGGCCGAGGCCTTGTCCGATGCGTCGGCGGGGCGAAGGGAGGTGGCGCGATGAGCCAATGGTCAAGCGGTGAGGAAACGTGGGGCAAGGCCTACGACGGCAGGCTGATGCGTCGATTGCTCCGCTACGCCCGGGCCCACGCGTGGGCGGTGGCCCTGGGCGTGCTCCTGGCCCTGCTGGCCACGGCGGCGGAGCTGGCCGGCCCCTACCTGGTCAAGGTGGCCATCGACGAGCATTTCACCCAGGCGACGCGCTTTGTTCGGCTGCCGGAGGGGGCCGTCGTCCCCGATGACCTGGCGGTGGTGCGCTGGGGCACGCTCGAGCTGGTGCGCCTCCGCGATGCCCGTGCCGCGGGGCTGCTGGAGCAGTGGCCCGACGCGATGCGCTACACGGTGGTGCGCGTCGACGGGGGTCTTGCCCTCGTGGAGGGCGACGTGCCGCCCGATGCGAGGGGCACGCTGGTCCTCGGGCCCGGCGGGCGCGGCGTGTTTCGCACGGCCGACGGAGCGGCGCTTCCGGCGCACCGGTTGGGCGGCGAGGAGGCCCTGGCCCTCTGGATGCCGACGATCCAGGCGGTTCTGCGCATCGCTGCCGGGTATCTGGGGGTGCTTATCGCTGCGTTCGTGCTGGGATACAGCCAGATGCTGCTGTTGGCCCGCGTCTCCCAGCGCATCATCCAGCGCCTGCGCCACGAGACGTTTGCCCATTTGCTTCGCTTGCCGCTGGCCTTTCTCGACCGCCATCCCACCGGCCGCCTGGTTACCCGTGTGACCAACGACACGGAAACGCTGAACGAGATGTACGCCAACGTGCTGGTGAACGCCCTGAGGGACGGCTTCATGCTGGTGGGCATCGTGGGTGTGATGGTGGCGCTCGACTGGCGGCTGGCCCTGCTGTCGCTGACCACCGTGCCGCTGGTGCTGGGGGCGACGGTGTGGTATCGGCGTGCGGCCCGGGAGGCGTTCCGGCGGGTGCGCCAGCTCCTTTCGACCATCAACGGGGCCTTGAGCGAAACCCTGTCGGGCATCCGCATCGTGCACCTCTTTCACCGGCAGCGCCAGCAGTACGCGCGACTGGAGGCGATCAACCGCGAGCATTACGCCGCTTCGCTGCGCGAGCTGCACCTGACCAGCCTGTTTCGCCCGGTGATGGATTTCGTCTATGCCCTGGGGTTGGCCGCCCTGCTGTGGTGGGGCGGTGGTGCCGTGGTGCGCGGTGCGGTGACCTTCGGCGTGCTGTACGCGTTTATCGAGTACCTCAACCGGTTTTTCAAGCCGATCAATGACCTGGCCGAGCGCTACACGATCCTCCAACAGGCCATGGCTTCGGCCGAACGCATCTTCCAGCTCCTTGATGAACCCAATTCCTTGCCCGACCCGCCCGAACCGGTCCCCCTTACCCGCGTGCGCGGGGAGGTGGCGTTCCGCAACGTTTGGTTTGCCTATCGCGACGAGGAGTGGGTGCTTAAGGACATCTCCTTCACGGCGCAGCCGGGCGAGTCGATCGCCCTGGTTGGCGCGACGGGAGCGGGAAAGAGCACCATTTTGCAGTTGCTTTGCCGCTTTTATGACGTGCAGCGGGGCGCGGTGCTGATCGACGGCGTTGACGTACGCCGCCTGCGCCAGGCCGACCTGCGGCGCCACATCGGGTTTGTGCTCCAGGACGCCTTTTTGTTCTCCGGCACGATCCGGGACAACATCCGCCTGTTCCAGGATGACGTGACCGACGAGGCCATCGAGCGGGTGTGCCGGGCCATCGGCGCCCACGACTTCATCGCGCGCCTTCCCGGCGGTTATGATGCGCCGGTACTGGAGCGCGGCAGCAACCTGTCGGCCGGCCAGCGCCAGCTGATCGCCTTTGCCCGCGCCCTGGTGCGCGACCCGGCCATCTTGGTGCTGGATGAGGCCACGGCCCACGTGGACACGGAGACGGAACGGCTGGTGCAGGAGGCCCTCCTGGCGGCCAGCCGCGGCCGCACGACCATCATCATCGCCCACCGCCTGGCCACCGTGCGCCACGCTGACCGCATCCTGGTGCTGCACAAGGGGCGCATCCGGGAAATGGGCACCCACGACGAGCTCATGCGCCGCGGCGGGCTGTACCGGACCCTGGTGGAACTGCAAGCGCGCCAAGCGCGATTGGGCGGGGCATGACAAACGACGGAGGAAGGGGCGAGATGGATGCGGCATGCGGCGCCGAAATGCCCGGTGTGCGGGTTTGTCCTCGTCTGGCGGTTCGGCAAATGGGTGTGCACGAACTGCGGCCAATGGACCGGGTGCTGAGGGGACAGCACATCGGATCCCACCGGGCTGTGGGAGGAACCGATCGACAGCACGACGGCACCGAAGGATGATGGGAATTGACAACGGTTC
>PKQU01000021.1 GCA_017577925.1 Bacillota bacterium | reverse complement strand
TCTTGCCTTACACGCGGGTTTCCACGGGGCCTTCCCACTTGGACATGCCCGGAAGCACGTTTTTCACGCGGGTAAACCCCTTTTCGGCAAGGAGTTGGCAGGCCAAGTCGCTGCGGTTCCCGGTGCGGCAGATGACGTAGTAGGTCTCGTTGGGATCCAGTTCGGCCAGCCTCTTCTCCAGCTCGCCGAGCGGAATGTTGATCGCGCCAGGAATGTGGCCAAAGGCGTACTCGGCCGGCTCACGAACGTCGAGGACCTTCACGGCCTCGCCCGCCGCCAGTTTTTGCGCCAGCTCCTCGTTGGACGCGGTGTGCGGAAAGCGCGTTTCCGGCTTTTCTTCCTCTGCCGAGGCCCGGCGGATGTAATGGTGGTACTTCCCGTCTACTTCCTTCACTCCCAGGTAGTGATGGCCCACCCGTTGGGCCCAGCCTTTGAGGTCGGCGAGGGATCCGCGGTCAGTGGCCACCACCTCCAGCACCTGTCCCGGAGTGATCTCTTCGATGGCCTTCTTGGTTCGCACCACCGGCATCGGGCAGGAAAGCCCCTCGCAATGGATGGTTTTGTCCACCCGAATGGGCATCACGCCGCTCCCCCTTTCCCCTTCGGTTTCCTTCTACGCCAACATGCCGCCTTGCAGGTTGCGGACGCGAAAGCCGCGCTCGGCCAAAAACGCGCACGCTTTGGCGCTGCGGTTGCCGCTGCGGCAGACCACGATCCACTCGCGCTGGGGATCCAGTTCGCTCACCCGCAACGGCAGCTCTTCCAGCGGGATGTGCGTCGCCCCCGGAATGTGCCCTTTGGACCATTCCTCCACTTTGCGCACATCGAGCACGCCGAAGCGGTCCTGCTCGCGCGCCAGCAACGTTCTGGCTTCGCGCGGTGTGATGTCGCGAACCGCAGTGGTTATGAGGTTTACCCCTCTTTCTTTATCCATATACCCGTATGGGTATATACTCTACTTTCAGTATGGGGAGACGCCGGCAATTTGTCAAGAGGGGAGAACGAAACATCTCCACGCTGTAGTCTGTGCCGGAACCTGCCGAAACATTCCGGGAAAGCGATGGGAACCCTCATTCCACACTAGAAACAGGTTGACAAAACCACGCCCCGACGATAAAAAGGAGGGCTCAACGTCTATGCTTCGACGTCGATGGCGCGTTCTTTTGGTTGTGTCCCTGCTCGTCGCCTTCGCCACCCCCGCGTCCGCCGTCCCGAAAACCGGCAGCTGGGCCATCGACGTGGTGCAGCCGGGCGACACCCTTTCGGCCATCGCCAACTGCCATGGCACCACCTGGCAACGCCTCATGCAGCTTAACGGCCTTACCCGCCCCGACATTGTACCGGGGCAAGCGCTAATCGTGCCGCGTTCGCCCCTTACCGTGCGCGCCGGCGACACGCTCTGGGAACTGGCCGTGCGTCACGGCACCACCACAGGCGCGCTGCGCCGGGCCAATGGCTTGTGCAGCGACTCGATCCTTACCCCTGGGACGCGTCTGCGCATCCCGCAAGATGCGCGAATCCCGATCGATGCCGGGCTGTTTTTCGTCCCTACGGGAAACGCGGCAAAAGACCGCGCCCTAATGGCCCGCTACCGATCAACGGTTCGCCGCGTCGGGCTGTTTGACGTGCGCATCACGAAAACGGCACCCTTGCCGTGCGCGCCTTTGGGCCCGCAACTGCTCTCGTGCGGAAGCAGGGGCAACTGCCCTACCCCGTCATCACCAATTTGACGGCCAATGGGTTTGACGCCGCGCACATGTGACGCATTCTCGCCGATCCGGCGAAACGGCACATCCTCGTCGAAAGCATTTGGCATCTGCTCAAGGCCAACCGCTTCCCCGGCGTCATGCTGGACATCGAGAGGCTCAAACCACAAGACCGCGCGTTGTACACGCAGTTCCTGCGCGAGCTCCACGCGAAATTGCACCCTTCGGGAATGGAGATCGCCGTCTCGGTGCCCCCCAAGCAAGGCCCCAATACCCCCGTCCACGCCGGCGGCTACGATTACGCCGCAATTGGGAAGTACGCCGACTGCGTGTTCGTGATGGCCTACGATTGGCACATCCCGCCCTTTACCGGCCCTGGACCTGTTGCGCCGCACGCCCAGGTCAAGGCCACAATGTCATACGCGTCAACGGTCATTTCGCCCAAAAAGCTGTATCCGGGGATTCCCATGTACGGGTACGACTGGAACGTGTCGACCGGCAAAGGACGGGCGCTTTCCCAACAAAAAGCCCTGGAACAAGCCATTGACCGCAGGGCGACGATTCGGTTCGACCCCCATTCGCGCACCCATATTACCGTTACACAACAAACGGGGAACGGCACGAAGTGTGGTTTGAGGACGCCCGCAGCCTGGCCTCCAAGTTTGCCCTGGTGAAACGGCACAAATGGGCGGGCGTGGGAGGCTGGCAGATGAACCTGTTCTTCCCGCAGGGCGAGACGCTGTTTTGGTCAATGTTCCGGGCGCTGTAGCCAGCATTGGATGACATGGCACAGGCCGTTGTGGTGCTGCCCTTCCTTCCGCTCGACCTCGCCCCAGAACCAGTGCCGAACCCGCCACGCCGAAAAGGCAAACCAGAACTCTGCCGGGTGGTACAACAGCGCCGGATCTTCCGGCCCCCCGGTGCCGTACCGGAGCTGGTGCAGCGAAAAGACCTCCATCACCACGTGACCTCCCGGCTTGACCGCGGAAGCTATGTGGCTGAGGACCGCTTGGCGCTGCGGCGCGGGGAGGTGCAAATAGGTGCAAACCACCACATCAAAACGTGCCTTCGGCCAGGTGGCCTTCGTCACGTCGACCCACTCCGTCACCACCCGCACCCCGCGCGCCTCCGCAAGCCGTCGGCACTTCTCGAGGCCCGCCTGTGCGTAATCCCACATGGTCACCTCATGCCCCAACTGGGCCAAGTAAACGGCGTTTCGCCCTTCTCCATCCGCCACAGCCAGCGAACGCCCCTTCGGCAGGTGCGGTGCCACCTGCCGCACAAAAGCGTTGGGCTCCGTTCCATAAACGTAGGCTTCCTGTGCAAACCGGCTTTCCCAAAACGCGCGGTTGGCCATCCTCTCTCCCCCTCAACATTAGATTTAGAAGAGAATGTCCACCCAGATTTTGAGGGCGGTGGCCAAGATCAACGCGGCCAAAATGCCTTTGAGAATCTTCGCCTTCACGCGCTTGGCCACACGCACGCCAAGGGGCGAAGCCAGCATGCTGGCGATCACCATGATCACCGCGGGCCAGAAGAGCAGATGGCCTGTCAGCACCTTTCCCACCGTCGCGCCAATGGAGGAGATGAACGTGATGGCCATCGACGAGGCGATCGCCACGCGGGTGGGAATGTTGAGGACCACCAGCATGATCGGGATCAGGATGAACGCGCCGGCCGCCCCGACGATGCCCGACAGCAGTCCTACGACAAAGGCGGACAGGGCGGCAATGGGCTTGGAAAACGTCACCTCTTCGTAACGTGCTTCACGTTCCGGACGCGGAATGAACATCATCACCGCCGCAATCGCCGCCAGAACGGCGTAGACGAAGTTGATCGTCGCATTGTCCAAAAACTTGGAACCAAAGCCGCCGAGAAAGCTGCCGAAAATGATCGCCGTCCCCATGTAGGCAACCAACTTGGGGTGAATGTACCGGTCTTTGCGATACGCCCATACGCCGGCCAACGTGGCAAAGAGCACCTGGACGGCGCTGACGGCGGCCACCTCCTGCGCCGAGTAGGACGCGACTCCGAGAAGCGGGGGAATATACAGCAACATGGGGTATTTGATGATCGAACCGCCGATTCCCACCATCCCGCTGATAAAGGAACCGACGAACCCGATGGCGAACAGCGTCAACGCTTCCGCCCACGACATGAACGTCACCTCTTCGCTTCGGATTTTACCTATACCCGTATATGTACTTTAACGCGCGGATCAAACGCATTCAACCCGGATTGGCCGCCTGTTCGCCTCCGTCGTTATTTTTTGCGGTGGCCTTCTCGTTGATTTTTTGCGGTGGCCTTCTCGTTGTATGCTTGCCTTTTCTCCACACCTGCGTTAATATACCCCTAGGGGTATAAAACCAAAAGGAGGTTTCTTCCATGTCCGTGGTCACCGTAACCGATCGGAACTTTGACCAAACGATCCGCCAAGCCAAGCCCGTTCTCGTCGATTTCTGGGCCCCGTGGTGCGGGCCGTGCCGCATGCTGGCTCCCGTGCTGGACGAGCTGGCGCAGGAGCTGGGCGACCGTGTCACCATCGCCAAGTTGAACATCGACGAGAACCCCTACACGGCAAGCCGCTTTGGCGTCATGAGCGTGCCCACCTTGAAGCTGTTCCGGGGCGGGATTGAACTGGGCACCAGCGTCGGCTACAAGCCGAAGGACCTGCTGAAATCGTGGGTGGAATCGTACCTGGAATCGTAAATTCATATCCCGCGTCGACGCCCGGGAAGCCCACGAGTACCGGTCAGGGAAACCAAAAGGCCGGGACACGCCGCGATAAGCAGCATGTCCCGGCCTTTTTCCCCGCCGGTTAACAGCAAGCAGGCGCTTGCTCACGCGCCCTTCACCCGTAACAGGCGCAAGCTGTTCGCCGTCACCAGCAGGGTCGCCCCCATGTCGGCCAGGATAGCCAGCCACAGCGTGAGCCAACCGGGAACAACTAGGGCCACGGCAACCAGTTTTGTCACGAGCGAGAAGGCGATGTTCTGCCGGATGACCCGCAACGCCCGGCGTCCCAGGCGCACCGTTTCGGGTAGCCTGGTCAGGTCGTCGTTCATCAGGACGATGTCGGCCGTCTCCAGCGCCGCGTCGGTGCCCCCGCCGCCCATGGCAACGCCTACCGTCGCCGCCGCCAGCGCAGGCGCGTCGTTGATGCCATCACCAACCATGGCCACCGTCCCGTAGCGCCGGCGTAGCGCCTGGATCCGCTGCAATTTGTCCTCCGGCAAGAGTTCGGCATGCACCTCGTCCACGCCGACCTGCCGCGCCACCGCCTCCGCCGTCCGGCGATGGTCGCCCGTCAACATCACCGTATGCGCCACCCCAGACCCTTTCAGCGCGCGGATCACCGCAGCGCTCTCCTCCCGCGGCAGGTCGGCCACGGCGATGAGCCCCAGCAGCCGCTCTTCTGTGCCCACCAGGATGGCTGTTTTCCCCTGTTCCTGCCAGGCGGCCAGCGTCGCCTGGGCCGCCTCCCAGGCGACACCCCGCTCAGTAAACAGCCGCGGGCTTCCCACCAGATACGTGCGCCCGCCGATCTGTCCCACGGCCCCCTTGCCGGGGACGGCCGAGAAGGATTCGGCAGGTTCGACGGCGATCCCGCGCGCGCGAGCGGCATCGAGAATGGCGCGGGCCACCGGGTGCTCCGACAGCGCCTCCAGCGCGGCGGCCACCGCCAGCACGTCGCGCACGCTTTGGCCGCCAAGAGGGAGCACATCCGTCACCGTCGGTTGGCCCCGGGTGAGGGTGCCGGTCTTATCAAAGGCCACGGCGCGGATGCGACCTGCGGCCTCGAGATGGACCCCACCCTTGATCAGCACACCGCGGCGCGCCGCCGCGCCAATGGCAGTCACGACGGCCACCGGTGTGGAGATGACGAGGGCGCAGGGGCACGCCACGACAAGCAGGGCCAACCCCTCGTAGACCCACCGTTCCCAGCCGCCTCCCGACAAAAGGGGCGGCACGAGGGCCACACCCAGCGCCAAGGCGATGACCACCGGCGTGTACACCCGGGCGAAGCGATCGACAAAGGCCTGCGCCGGGGCCCGTCGGTTCTGCGCCTCCTCGACGAGGTGAAGGATCTTGGCCAGCGTACTCTCCGCCACCACTTTGGTGACGCGCACGCGCAGGGCGCCCGGCCCGTTCAGCGTGCCGGCGTACACCGGGTCGCCCGGCCCCTTCTCAACAGGCATGGCTTCCCCGGTAATGGGTGCCTCGTTGACCGCCGACGTACCCTCCACCACCTCGCCATCGACGGCGATGTTTTCCCCCGGCCTGATCAGAACAAGATCACCAACCGCCAGTTCCGCGACGGGGACGACCGTCTCCCGCCCGTCGCGCAGCACGGTGGCCTCCTTGGGCATCCACTCCACCAGCGAGCGGATCGACCGCCGCGCCCGCTCCATGGCGTACGCCTCCAGCCGTTCGCTGAGGGCAAAGAGAACGACCACGACGGCCGCCTCGTTCCACTCGCCGATGGCCAGCGCGCCCGCAACGGCCACCGTCATCAATACGTGCATATCGACGCGCAGGCGCACCAGGTTGCGCACGCCGCGAAGAACGAGCGGGTACCCTCCCACGGCGACGGCGGTGAACAAAAACGCCCGGTTCACCGCCGTCTGCGACGGAAACACCAGGGCAAGGAGCAACGCCGCCAGCGCGACCAGCGTGCGCCACAGGTGCCGGTCGGCCGTCCACGGCGACGGGGAGGAATCAACACTTCCCGCTCCCTCGGGATGAAGCGTCACGGCTTCAACCTTGCGCGCCTCCCTTTGCAAGACCTCCGGCGCGATCGTTCCCACGATCGTCAATTTGCCGGCCGCAAAATTCACCTCTGCCTCCTGAACGCCGGGCAACGCCCGGACGTGCCGCTCCAGCTTGGCGGCGCAATCCGCTCACGTCAAGCCTGTGAGGCGATACACGCGCTTAACGGCGGTGTCCTGCACGGGATTCCCTCCCTTCTGCCCCATTGGACAACGCCAGCGCCTCCTGCACGATCCGACGCACAATCGGGTCAACGAGCCGGTAGTAAACCATTTTGCCGTCCCGACGGCAGGCAACCACACCCATGGCGCGCAACAACCGCAGGTGGTGCGAGGCGGTTGCCGGCGAGGTGCCGATCAGCGTGGCCACGTCGCACACGCACAGCTCCTCCTCTTGGCACATGGCGACAATCACCCTGAGCCGCGTTTCGTCCGCAAGCGCCTTGAACAGCGGCGCGAGGTCCGCCGCGCGGTCAAGCCCTTTCTGAAGCCGCGCCACCTTTTCCGCGTTGTAGGCAAACACGTCGCACATGTCCGCCGCAGCGGGCGCCGCGTGCCGTGCGGCTTCATCCCCACGCGCCATCCTCTCCCCCCTACTCTACAACATTTAAACAGTTGTTTTCCTATTGGTAGTGTAGTCACGAGCTCTTGCCGCCGTCAATGGAATCCCCCTTTCCCGTGCCGCAACGGGTGAACCGACGACTACAAGATATTTTTTCCTTACATGGTATTCAAATCCTTTTCATGTACCTTGGCCGCGGATTATTATAGAAAGGGAGACCTTGCCTGCGAAAGGAGGATCATCATGGCAAAACGCGTCCTCATGCTCGTAACCAGCCACGACAAGATGGACGATGCGCACCCCACAGGCATCTGGCTGTCGGAGTTTGCCGAGCCTTACGAGGAATTTCAAAAAGCCGGCTACCACATCACGGTGACGAGCCCCAAAGGCGGAGCGGCACCGATCGACCCGCGCAGCCTGAACGAGGAAAACGAGCGGCGCTGGGCGGCGGCCATCGAACGGCTGAAGGATACCGTTCCCGTAACCGCGGTCAACCCGGACGAATACGATGCCTTGTTTGTCCCCGGCGGCCATGGGACGATGTTCGACTTCCCCTTTGACCCGAATGTGCAGCAGCTCGTGCGCCACTTTGCCGAGGCAAACAAGGTGATCGCCGCCGTCTGCCACGGCCCGGCGGCCCTCGTCGGTGTTACCCTGTCGAACGGGCAACCCCTCGTTGCCGGCAAGCGGGTAACCGCCTTCACCGATGAGGAAGAGCGCGACGTCCAGCTGGACAAGCTGGTGCCATTCCTCCTCGAAACGCGCCTGCGGGAGCTGGGGGCCAATTTCATCGCCGGCGAAAAATGGGCGGATCACGTAGAACAAGACGGCCTGCTCATTACCGGTCAAAACCCGCAGTCCGGGATTTCCACGGCCAAGGCCGTCATCCGCACCCTCGAAAGCACAACCGGCGCCTGAACCCCGCCAATGCGCTAGGGGACGCGTGTCGTCCCTTACGCGTATCCGTCCGCGTCCGTTGACGCGGGCGTTTTTTTGTTTGCCCCGCGCGTTCCGTCGGTTGTCCAAATTCTTCTTCCCCTTTTCAACCGGCGTCCTCTGGCGTACACTAGAACTGTAATCGAACATCTGTTCGTATGGAGGGAACGGACATGCGGCGCTTTGTGCGCACCGTCCTCCTCGCCGACATGGACGCCTTTTTCGCCAGCGTCGAGCAGGCGCACAACCCCGCGCTGCGCGGCAAGCCGGTGATCGTCTGCGGCGACCCGGAAAAACGGCACGGGATCGTCCTCGCCGCCTCCTACGAAGCCAAGCGCTGCGGGGTCAAGACGGCCATGCTGGTCGGCGAAGCCCGGCGCCTGTGCCCGGAAGCCGTGTTCGTACTCCCGCGGATGGCCACCTACGTTCAAATTTCCAACGCCATCCTGGCCATGATGAAGGAAATCACGCCCCTTGTTGAACCGTTTTCCATCGACGAGGCCTTTCTCGAACTGCCCGACGCCACCGACCTCGTGCGCGACGGCGTGGAAACGGCCCGTCGCCTGAAAGACCGCATCCGCCGGGAAATCGGGGTCAGTTGCTCCATCGGCGTGGGCCCGAACAAATTGCTGGCCAAAATGGCTGCCGGCCTGGAGAAGCCTGACGGCCTCACCGTGCTCACCCTCGACGATGTGCCCACCCGGCTATGGCCCCTCCCCGTGCGGGAGCTGTTCGGCGTCGGCCCGCGCATGGAGCGCCACTTCTATCGCATGGGCATCCGCACCATCGGCCATCTCGCCCAAGCTGATCCCGACCGGCTGGCGCGCCGCTTCGGCCTTATGGGGCGAGTGCTGCACCTGTCGGCCAACGGCATCGACTACAGCCCTGTCGACCCGGGTTCCCTCGCTGTCCGCCGGTCCATCGGCCACATGTTTACCTTGCCGCGCGACTACCGCACCCTGGACGAGCTGCGCGTGGTGCTCCTCGAGCTGGTCGACGACGTCTGCCATCGCGCCCGCACCCGCGGCTATGTGGGTCAGACAGTCTCCCTTACCCTGCGCTTTGCCGACCTGTCCGGCCTGCATCGCCAGAAGAAGCTGGAGGCCCCCACCAACGTGACCCCGCCCGTTTTTGCCGCCGCCTTCCACCTGCTCCAGCGTTTCTGGAACGGCCAGCCCGTACGGATGGTGGGGGTAAGCCTCGGCAACCTCATGCCCGACACCGGTTTTCAACTGGATCTGTTCGGCCGCGAGGAACGCCAGCGACGCTTAGCTGCCGCCATCGACCACATCCGCGCCCGGCACGGCAAGACGAGCCTCCTTCGCGCCGTTTCCCTCACCCCGCCCAGCGTCTTCTTCGACCGCGCCGGCAAAATCGGCGGGCACCGCAAGTAACCGGCGCCCATTTCTCGCCGCCCTGGTGTCGCCCGCCCGAGACGGCGAATACCGTGGGTAATGGCTCCGCGATTCCTTAAAGAAGGAGGAGAACGCACCCATGCTAAAGCATCCGTATCCGCCGTACATGAGCCCCGTCGCTCCGCCGATGCGCCACACCAACTTCAAGACCTGGCGCCCGTACATCAGTCCCTTTGATCCCTGTCCTCCGGAACGGATAAAGGTGTACAACACGCCGCCGAACCTCTATCTTGGCTTCCAGCCACCCAATCTCCCCCAGTTCCCTCCGCGGGAAGCCCTCCGGCGCGGCACGCTATGGCCGGCCCTGTTCAGCCCGTACGAAGGATACAACCGTCCAGTCGAACGGGAAGGAGATGGCTGCGATGGATTGTCATCGCGATAACGAGCACCGCAAAATGCCGGAGGAATATTATCAACTCCTCGAGGAGCTGCAAGCCCTCGATTTCGTCCTGCTGGAGCTGAACCTGTATCTCGATACCCATCCCAACGACCTGAACGCCGTCCGCCAGTACAACGACCTCGTCAAAAAGCGAAAGGCCGTCAGACGCCAGCTGGTGTCGATCGCTGGGCCCCTGTCGCATTTCGGCCACGACTACGTCAGCTGCCCGTGGAACTGGGACGATACACCGTGGCCCTGGCAGGTTTAACACCCGACATCCCCATACCCGAGCAACGGCCAGAGGAGGACCGCCATGTGGATCTATGAGAAAAAGCTGCAGTACCCTGTTCGGGTCAGCAAATGTGACCCGCGGATGGCTAAATACCTCCTGGAGCAATATGGTGGAGCCGATGGCGAGCTGGCCGCCGCCCTCCGCTACCTCAACCAGCGCTACACGGTGCCCAACAAGGTGATCGGCATCTTGAACGACATTGGAACGGAAGAATTGGTTCACTATAGTTATCAATGATAAAGTGCACACAATTAACCCCTAGGGACACAACCCTGAGGGTTTACTCGTCTTCCGCCCACCACGGCTCTGATGGCTGCTCCGGGTACTTCGGCCTCCCGCACCGGACACAGCGAAGCACACCGTCGATCCACCGCCACTTTCCGCGTGATGCAGCACAAAACAAGAAGCCCTGTCCATCGGTCGGGCGCGAATTCGACCCTACCATAGACAAACTCCCTCGGTTGACGTTGGTACCGAGGGAGTTTGTCTGCAGTTTGATCACCACAACTAGGGTGGCACCATTGACGGTTACAGGAAGCGCAGTGGATTTACCTTCACCCTGTTTTGAATAACTTCAAAGTGCAAATGCACGCCCGTCGAATTCCCGGTATCACCCATCACGCCGATGACTTGCCCTTTTTCCACGACGGCACCCACGCGCGTTTTGATCCGGTCCATATGGGCATATAAGGTGCGCAGCCCGTTGCCGTGGTCAAGAATCACCGTGTATCCGTAGCCACCGTTCCAGCCGGCAAACACCACTCGACCGTTGTCTGCAGCCAAGATGTCGCGGCTCCGCGCGCCGGCGATGTCGAGACCGGTGTGCATCCTTCCCCACCGGTAACGGAATCCGCTCGTGATGCCCCCACCGCGCGTCGGCCACACCAGATTTCCCGTCCCCTTTGACGCGATCACCTTGGTTCCCTGCACAACCACTTTTGTCACCGGTTCGGTGAGCACCGCCTGCGACAGCAGCTCCTTAGCCACCAAGGCGCCGTTTTCCTTGACCAGCCGATAGGTAACACGCTTTTGCCCGTTCTTCCCTTCCTGGATAACCCGTTGTTCGCCCCGCGGAAGGCTGGGGTCTTGGCGCACGTCGACAGTAAACGACACGTCCTCGACCACGGTCACCTCTTCCACCGTTTTCACCGTCACCTTTGGCCGACGCGCCGTCACGTTGATCGTCTGCCCAATTTGCAGCAGGGTGTCCTCCGTCAAGCCAGGATTGAGCCGCAGCAGCTCACCCGTTGTCAGGTTGTAACGGGAGGCGATGCAGGAAAGACAGTCGCCCGGCTGCACCACATGCTGCTTCAGTTCGGGCGTGCCCGTTTCCAACAGCCGCCGCAGCTCCGCTTCCGTCAGCACATCGCGCGGATCAACCCTTGCCGGTTTCACATCGATGCGCTCGACGAACGTCACATGTCGGACGGTGCGGACAGGTGCTTCCCCTGCGCGCGAAGCAACGGTTACCGCTCGCTTAGCGGGATTAAGCCCCGAAATGTACTTACTCTTGATGGCGGTGAGGACACGCTGGACCGTCTGTGCGTCCGGTGCGTACGCTACCGTTTTGCCATCAATGACCACCCGGACAGCCTCCGCCTTCACCCGAACGCTCTGAGCAAGGGTGCGCAATGTGCCGGCATTATCAAAGCGGCCGTTGTACGTCCGACGCTCCGCAAAGCGCAGGGACGCGTTCACGTGGAGGCGAAGTCCGTCCTGTTGGATGGTATATTTCCGAATTTGGCTGTCCAGCCACGCACGCACAACTTCCGGATCGCTCACGGTGCCCATGTACGTTCCGTTCCAATAGACATCGTACACCGTTCGCGCATGGGCCTGGTAATGTTGGTACGCAAACGCCGTGGTCCCAATCAGGATGGAAAGAGCTACGATGCCCGCGGTGATTGCCGATTTCCCCTTCATCACGACCTCCTCATTTCACCAAAATGCGTCTCTCCCAAACCCCTTCCGTATTCCGACACTCGTCGGATATGGAATATTCTGACGAAAAGTCACCACTCCCGCCGACGGGTCTCTCCTTTTTTCCCGTCCGCTCGCTAAAAATGGACAAGCCTTAGCACGTTTTTCACTGTACTACATCATACTTCCGACGATCAAGGTCAGATTTTGGGATTGTTTTTGACAACTTTGCGAACACTACCAATATCGCAGGGATTCGGCAAAAAAGAGGTGCAAATCGTTGAAGAGCGGACAATTCCGGCTGATTTTCGCACGGAAGACAAAGCGCGTACGATTGCACGACGGCTGCGCGATCTAGGTATCGAGTGGTGTACATCAAACAGGAGCCACCTGTATCACGAAGAGGGCCCGGAAACCCTCACCGGAATCGCTAAATTCTAACCCCGATGCCTCTGTTAGCAAAATAGGTTCCTCCGGCAAGCTGACGGCATTCCAGAACATTTTCCAGACCAGATGAAAGCCGTATGGCCTGCTTCCCCGATGCTGTATGTGTGGGAGAAAGCGCGTGAACGGAGGTGGGAGAGATGTCAAGGCAACAAAGATCACCGGGTTTACCGAACCGCTTACCAAAGTCAACAACTACGAAACCGTCTATCTGCCAAACACACGTACGTGTACGCCAATTTTTAAGGTTTATTGAAAAAAACCATGACCTCCTGTATTGGGCGTCCTTATTTCTTTATAATGATGACGAATCAAGGATTTTTAAAAAACAAAAATGGTTTTCGGTATATGTCATAACAAATGTATTAGCATGAAATGTAAAAGATGGAGGGAGGATGTTCAACCATGCCCATTTCCGTAGCAAAACAGACACTAACCGGACGGATCGGACGCATCAGCGTGGCTGTGCTGCTTACTGTGATCCTTGGCACATTCCTTACCGCTTGTAATAAAGTGGAGAACGATTCGCCACTTGTCTCGGCCGAGCCGATTGCCGTCAAGTTTGCGATCGAACCGAATCGCTTGCTGGCTGGTAATGTGGCCACGTTCCGTGTGACCGTAACCCAAGGAAGCGAGCCAGTTTCGGACGCCAACGACGTCAAGTTCGAACTATGGCATGAAGGCGATGCGCAACACGAGTTCATTAGGGCATCGCATGCGGGAAAAGGAGTGTACCTAGCTCGTAAGCGGTTGGATAGGCCAGGCAAATACCACGTGATATACCATGTCACCGCGCGGGACATGCACAGTATGGATGAGGTTCTCTTCACGGTAGAGAGCACATCGGTGGGATCAGGTAAAGGGGAAAAAGAAGGCCAATTGTCTGCTGTTCCCGAAGCCCAAACACACTCACGCGTGACAATTGATTTGAAAGTTCAGAAGACGCTCATTGCACAGCAGGAAGAAATGTTTACCGTTACCCTGACACAATTACCCTGACACAAAACGACCGACCTTTCCCGGAAGCAAAGGTACAGCTAGAGGTTTGGCGTTCGTACGAGAAAAGACACATGTATGTGGACGCTAGAGAAGTCGCACAAGGTACGTACGCGGCTACAATGAATTTTCCGCAGCCCGGGGTGTATCGGGTCCGTGTTCACGTGTATAAAGGGAAGTTGCATGACCACAAGCTGTTTACCGTGGACGTAAAATAGGTTCGTTCATCATCTAATACAGCCGTTGTTGGCTTACCGAAATGAGGCTGATAAAGCCGCTGTTGCGCTTGCATCGTTAATGGAAAGGTGAACAAGACGTCGAGTCATAGACGCAGGACATACTGTGGTCAAATCTGGTCTTCATCAGCACCTTCTTGGGGAAATGTTGGATACAACGGTGGGTAGCTCCATATAACGTTGTGGCCTTCACACTTGAGCTGTGCCCCGTACCGTTGCTTCCGCGCGGTCGGGTCTTCGGTCTTACCACAAGCGAGGGCAAGCCGGCCTCCCGTTGGGCATACTCGTCGAGGGATGGATGGCTTCTAGCCTGGGCAATCAACTGACCCTTTTCTTCACCGGCGTTGCTTGTGCCGTCGTCGGTGTGGTTGTGATGATGAACTACAGCTCAAAGACGGAAAAAACGAGCGGGGAGACGAAACGGTTCCCTACACATCGCGACGAAGGAGTGGGCATAAACGCGCCGCGACCGAGCCTGTGCAAAAACACGCCGCCGGATCAGGTAAGACCCTGTGCCCGGCGGCGTGTTGATCCGTGATGGGTGAGAGAAAGGCGTCAGTCTTCGATGAGGGCCAAAATGTCTTGTTTGGCGGCTTCTTCGTCGAAGTTATCGGCCATGCCGTAGACTTGGCGGATGTTGTGGTCGCCGTCGACGAGATAGGTGCGGTTGGAGTGGATGACGAGATCGCCTTGCTTTTGGGTGACAAACCCAAACCCGTCCGTCATCCTTTTGGTGTCTTCACTCGAACCGCGCAGGAAATACCAACCGCTGAGATCGGCCCCAAATTTTCCGGCGTACTCTTTCAGCGCCTCTGGTGTGTCACGTTCCGGATCGACGGTGATCGTCACGAAGACGACGTCGCGGCCAAAAACCCCCTCGCGCTTGAGCTCGTTTTGCAGCTTGGCCATTTTCGCCGTCGTCGGCGGGCACACGTCGGGGCAGCGGAGATAGATAAAGCTCACCAGTTTCACTTTTCCTTCCAGATCCCGTAGCGAGAGGGGCTGGCCATCTACCCGTGTTAGCGTCACGTCCGGTACGCGGCCGACGACTGGCAGCTTGTTCGTCCCCCACCAGATGTTGTAGGCGATGCCGCCAACGACGGCGAGAACGAGCACGCCGGCGAGGATGGCGAAGCGGTAGGTCCGTAACCAGGTGGCCACGGAGCGGATCCCTCCTTTTGAATCAGCGATGGTCATCTCGACGTTGCGTATCCACCCACGCTTTTCAGACTGTCCAACATTGCTTTATATGATGGTCGGGTTCCGCTGAACAATACACTGTCTGACCCTTACTCCCTATTGTAGGCTTTGGTAGAAAGCACGGCGATGACACAAAATGGGCCGTTTTGTGACAAAGTCGTGTCGGGAGGCTCAGTTCTTACGACAGGAAGACGGCCCGCTGTAAGGCCATGAAAATTTGGTATGGATAAAGAAAAAAACAGACCTATACAATAAACAAATATAACCATATTATCAAGTAACCAGCAAAAAACAAGAGCATACATAACACTCTGTTGCCGATTTTCAATGCTTGACTAAATAATTCTTTTACCGATACGAGGAAAATGTTTCCCGCAGCAATGCCCGTAATCACCGCAAATAACCCTGGAAGGTGCCAAGAGATCAACCCACCAATGATAGCCCCCATCCCGATTGGCATCGCCATCACAAGAGACACCATGAACAGACCCGTGATGTTCATCCCTACTAGGGATAACGGAGTAAACATAGCCATTCCTTCCGGTATATGATGA
>PKQU01000160.1 GCA_017577925.1 Bacillota bacterium | reverse complement strand
CCGGGAATGATGGCGAGGGACGTTTCGGTCAGTCCCATCATCGTCTCTTCCGACGCAAAGCGAAAATCGCACGCCAGGGCCAGCTCAAATCCGCCCCCGAAGGCGTAGCCGTGCATCACGGCAATGGTAGGCTGCGGCAAGCGCTCGATGGCCGTGAACACATCGCGGATCTTCAGCACGTTGCGGCGCACCTCCTGTTCGGTTAACGTGCGCCGCTCTTTCAGGTCGGCCCCCACGCAAAAGGCTTTCCCCTTGCCCGTAAAGATCACCGCGCGAATGTCGCGGCGCAACTTGATGGCGTCCACAATCTCGCCGAGGCGAACCAGCGTAGCGTAATTGAGAGCATTCATCACATCAGGGCGGTTCAGGGTGATGATGCCCAGAGGGCCTTCAACCTCAAACAGCACAACCTCATCGCGCAGCACGTCACTCACGGTTTCTCCCCTCCTGATCCGATCTTTCAGGAAATTGAAAACACTTCCATTATACCGGGAGATCTCCCCGGTCTCAATGCTTGGGCCGGACAACGGCGGGGGAAACCTGAAGCCGCTGCACGTGGTGCTCCCATTCGCCGCCGGTGGCCGCATCGAGATCGGCGCATCGCAGTAGCCCCCGGTACAACGCGTACGCCGGGGACACCTGGCGGAAGACAAGGGTCTCCACGTGCACGCCATCGTGACGAACCAGCCGCGCCGAAACGTCCGCGGGCTTCTCGCCGCTTCGGCATACGGGAACCACCAGCCCCAGATCGCGGATGATCTCGCCAAGGGCGTAGATGCCGAGGGCATCGTAATCGACGCTGTCCGTGGCCCACCACAGGCGGTTCCACCAATCCGCCGCCGACCACTGCGGCGAGGCAGTGGCGGGTCGCGGAATGCGCAGCACAGCCCCGTCGGGCTGCACGTAGACGACCCATTCCCGCCAGAGGAAGATCAGTTCATCGTCATCCAATTCGTGCGTACAAACGATCGCCTGGGGCGGCACCAGCATCCGCCACAAAAAGGCGGCCGGCTTGTCAGCGAGGTGCACGCCTGTCACCCCCTCCCACCCAGTGTGGGCAACCGAGCCGCCGGCCATACGCGGACGGGTTTTGACAACACAAAAAACGCTTCTCCCGAAAGCCGGGAAAGCACCCCTTACATCTGGGACGGCATGTCGCACGTGCGGTCGGGCTTTTCGAGCCCGTTCCGGCTCATCGGTGACGCGCCAGCCGAGGAATTGGCTTGAAACGCCTGCTGCAGGCGTTCCACCAGCTTGGGCACTTGCTCCAGGATGCGCTCGTACAGGTGCGTCGGTCCCTCCAGCGGTACGGAACGAATCCCTTTGCTGTTGACGACGAGAAACGCCACCGGCGTGATCGACACGCCGCCACCGCTTCCCCCGCCAAAGGGGAAACCGCGTCCGTTCGTTCCCCCACCGCCGCCTTTGCCGTCGGACTCAAACTCGCTCCCGCCCGCCGCGAACCCAAACCCGACGCGAGAGATGGGCAGAATGACGCTGCCATCAGGCGTCTCCACCGGTTCACCCACAATGGTGTTGACGTCCACCATCTCTTTGAGATTTTCCATCGCCGTCTTCATCAAGCCCTGGATGGGATGCTCCGCCATCGTTTTTCCCGTCCTTTGTACAAAGTCCACGCCAGTTTGGCCATCGCAAGAATAGCTTGCCCGATCCGGATGCGCAGCATGCAGGTGAGACGGCTGGAAAGGGTTGTCTCGTGGAAGGCGGGAATCACGCGGACGTTCGGAACCGCCTTCAGCCGCACGTACCGCGTTACGGTCGCCAGCACAGCGCCTTTGGCCACCCACGCCAGTCCGGTTAACATCCCGGTCAGGGCGGCGTCACCGGTGCCGATGCGCGACTCCCACGAGAGCCGCTCACACGTAATGTGCTGCGTAAACGCGCGCAGTGCCCGGCGGGCGTCGCGGAACCGCCGCAGGAAGCGGCGCATTTGTCTCCACTGACGCCGCACGTCGGCACGGGTGAGCCGTCGGGTTTGCTCGTCGAGCGTGCGGTCGCCGGCAACGGTCGCGGTACGGCGGGCATAGCGAACCCGCCATTCCTCCCCGTCCACGCCGGTGATCTCGCGGCGGATGCCCATCCACCGAAACCACGTCCACACCTCGACGCACACGTAATCCCGCTCGCCCTCGCGCTGCACGGTGATGGCCACCCGTACCGGCGTCAGCAGGAACACAATCAAACTGACGATGCTCAGGCCAAGCCACATGTGCTCCTCACACCCCAGGTCGGCTGTCCACAGTTTCCCATGTCCCTAGTATGAGGGAAAGGGACCCAAGCGATGTGGCCACCCACGGGAAACCGCTGCGCGACACAAAAAAATTCCCGGCCGAAGCCGGGAAGCAAGCCGCCTCAGTGGAGCAAGCCGGTGACGCCGTGCTCCTTCGCCTGCCGCTGCTCTTCCAGCTGGTACAGGAAGGCAATCCATTCCTCTTCGCTGCGAAGGTTTTTCACCTTCTCCACCAGTTGTTCCAGGCCTTTTTCAAACAAGAAGCGCTTGAGCGCCCGCAAGCCTTCCTCCGTATCGGTGCGGAACGACGAGAGCTGGAGCAAAAGCTCCCGCGTCAACTCGAACGGGTAGTAATCGAGAAGCGTGGCCGCTGACCAGTAGAAGACATGCTTGTTTTCCTCGTTGACGTTGGAAACCAGGGCACGGAAGATCTCCGCCGCTTCGATGAGCTGATGCTGCGACAACACCTTGCTCATCTGTGGCCCCCCTTCCCAACATGCCTTCTACTTTCAACATAGTGAAAGGCGGTGCAATTGAAAAGGGGGATAGCCCACCTGCCCCTCCACAATCGTCATGGCGACACGCAGCCCAAGCAGCACGGCGGGGTCGCGCCTCCCCGCGGCGAGGGGATCACCCGTAAATACGGTCAAATCGGCCCACTTGCCAATGGACAGGGTACCCCGTTCCCCCAGTTCCCCGGCCACGGCCGCACCGCCGACGGTGTAGAGGCGAAGGGCCGTTTCGACGTCCAGCGTTTCCCCAGCAACCGGGACGGGTCCGGCGGCGGTGCGGCCCCCAACAACGGCGGCGTGAATGCCGGTGATCGGGTTGAGGGGCGCCACGGGCGCGTCGGAACCGCCGGCGCAGGGAATACCGGTGGCGAGAAGCGAGCGCCACGCGTAGGCCCAGCGCAGCCGCCGGGGGCCGAGGCGCTGGGCAATCCACCCGGCGTCGTCGGCGGCGAAGGCCGGCTGGATGTCGGCGGCCACGGGAAGGCGCGCCAAGCGGTCCAGCAAATCAGGGGCGGTGAGGGACAGGTGAATCAACCGGTCACGCTGGCCGGGCCGCGGCGGCACGTCGGCCAGCACGCGCAGAACCTGCTCCAGCGCCGCATCGCCGATGGCATGCACGGCGACGGGGAGGCCGGCCGCGCGGGCGCGGGCCACCTTGTCGCGCAGGGTCTCGTCATCGCAGGCGGCTGCGCCGCGGTTTTCCGGATCGTCGGCATAGGGCTCCCGCAGGTGTGCCGTGCGCGCGCCGAGGGACCCGTCGGCAAAGAGCTTGACCGGTCCCGTGCGAAACCACGGCGGCTCCGCGTCCGGGGCTGCGGCGCGCGCGTCGCGCCACTCGTCGAGGCAACGGAACGACACGAGCTGCGTCACCCTCAGGGGAAAGCGCGTCTCCTCCCATAGGCGCTGATAGACACGCCGCACGCGCGACCAACCGCCAAAATAACCCACGTCTTCCGTATGCACAGCCACAAGTCCGCATGCCAGCGCCGCGCGGACGGCTGCACGCAACATGGCCACCAGCTCGTCCTCCGTCGGCGGCGGAACGGCGCGCTCCACCTGCCAGCGGGCCGCCTCCAGCAGGAGACCGGTGGGCCGGCCCCGCCCGTCGCGGACAATGCGCCCGCGCGGCGGATCGGGCGTCTGGGCGGTGATACCCGCCAAGCGCAGCGCCGCGCTATTGGCCACGGCGGCATGGGTGCAGATACGAACAAGCAGTACCGGGTGGTTGGGCGCCGCCCAGTCCAGCTCGTCCCGCGTGGGCGGGCGCCGCTCGAGAAGGTGGGATTCGTCCCACCCTACCCCCACGATCCACTTCCCCGGCGGCGTCCGCGCAGCGGCGGCGCGCACCCGCTCCAGCAGGGCCGCCAGTGTCGGTGCGCCCGACAGGTCGAGTCGGGACAGGCGCTGCCCCACGCCGAGGAGATGGACGTGGCTATCGGTAAGGCCCGGCACCGCCACACCGCCTTCGAGATCGATCACGGCCACGCCGGGACGCCCGAACTGGAGG
>PKQU01000159.1 GCA_017577925.1 Bacillota bacterium | reverse complement strand
GATTTCCGATGGGGCGGCGTGGCTCTAACGGTTCGGCTACCCACGAAAGTCGGTGGCAGTTTTCCACACCCTTTCGCATAAGATGACGAAACATAAATAATGTTATGATGATAAGGCGGGAACAAGGAAACCGAGGACGTGGGAATGGCATTCGAACTCACCTTCGCGCGTTAACAATCTTGATTAAGGGGCGTTGTTCCGAAATGAAAAGGTTGACCTTTATGCTCTTGTTGCTCACCTCCTTAAGTTTCGGCATTCTTTTCACCACAGCAAACTTCCCCACCGATCACCAGCAACGCGTCTCCGAAAACCAGGTTGTCGCGAGAGGAAAAGGTTTTGTTATACAGGCGAAAGATTTTGTTGAATACAAGACCCATGTGAAAACCATGCTTGAGACAGCAGGGAGACCTTTTGACACAAGCAACAACGACCTGATCAAAGAAATGATCCAGCGCGAACTGCTGATCCGTTACGCTGAAGAAAAAGGAATTCGGGTAACCGACGAGGAAGCACGCCAATTCCTCCAAGAACAGCGCACCGCTTGGGATCAATCACCCGAGGCACGGCGCTACTTAGACGCGCTGATCCGGGCCAAGGGTTTCACCTCCAACGATGCCTACTGGAACGATCCCAGCACTTTGCAGATGTACAAACGAACTCTTCTCCTCGAGAAGTTGCTCGAATACCTGCACCAAACGGGGAAACTCAATGAAAACCAGACGCTCGAGAATCTCGAAGCGGAATTATACGAACGCGCAAACATCCACATTGACACCAACGTCCTGAGCCAACTATGAGGGGAGACGACGGCACGCGTTGACATCTTCCGCAGAGAAACGCGATAATTAAAGCAATATTCCGCAATTGGCACACGGAGGAACGAAAGGCGAAGAACTTCGCCTGTCTTGGTGGAAAGGAAGGGGGAGCAATGGCCGTGGAAGTCCTGTCACCGGATCTGTCGAGTCGCGTACACCCGAGGCGCGAGAGCCTCGCGAACGAGCATGCCGTGCGAGTAGCCGTGATCCAGGCCGCGCCGGTTATCCTCGACCGCGAGGCCACTACGGCAAAGGTCTGCCGCCTCATCGCAGAAGCCGCCGCGCAGGGTGCCCGCCTGATCCTGCTCCCCGAGGCCATGATCCCCGCATACCCTCGGGGCATGACCTTTGGCACCGTAGTCGGACACCGCAGCGACGAGGGGCGGCGCACCTATGCGCGGTACTGGGACCAGTGCGTCGACGTGCCAGGTCCCGTGACCGAGGCCATTGGTGCAGCCGCCCGAGAAGCCGCCGCTTACGTCGCCATCGGGGTGGTGGAGAGAGTGCGCACGTACCGTGGCGGCACGCTGTATTGCACGCTGCTCTACTTCGGACCGGACGGCCGCCTGCTGGGCAAGCACCGCAAGCTGAAGCCCACCGGGGCCGAGCGCCTGATCTGGGGCGAGGGCGACGGCAGCACACTGACGGCAATCCGCACCGAATTCGGGACGGTGGGCGGGCTGATCTGCTGGGAGAACTACATGCCCCTGGCCCGCATGGCCATGTACCACAAGGGCGTTGACCTCTACCTGGCCCCGACGGCAGATGCCCGCGACTCCTGGCAAGCCACTATCCGTCACATCGCCTGCGAGGGGCGCTGTTTCGTCCTGTCCTGCAACCAGTTCGTCACCCGCGACATGATGCCGACAGACTGGGAGGAGATCGGCCTCGGCCCCGACATCCTCTGCCGCGGGGGCAGCGCCATCATCGACCCGCTGGGCAACTACGTGGCCGGCCCCCTCTACGATCAAGAAGGCATTCTCGTGGCCGACCTGGACCTCAATCGCATCACGGAAGCCCGCTACGATTTCGACCCGGTCGGGCACTACAACCGGCCCGACGTCTTCCGGTTGGTGGTCAACGAGGCGCCCGCACCGGCAGTTGAGCATACCGCTCCGAACGGTTTTCATCGCCCCCAATCGCCCATGCCAAACCGGTAAACCAAACCCGGCTTCATAACCCATTGCCCTGATACGAAAACGGGGTTCCGCATACGGAACCCCGTTCGCGTGACTGTCGTCCCTTCACGCCGTCCCGCTTCCCGACCGCGCCAACCGCTCGGCCAGCGCCACCAGCGTACGCACACCGGCGCCGGTGGCCCCTTTCTCGTGCAGGGGCCCCGCCTGATCCGCCCATGACGTGCCGGCGATGTCGAGGTGGGCCCACGGCGTGTCTTCGGCGAACGCGCCGACAAACAGGCCGCCCATGATGGGATGGGCTTTGCGCCCCGGCGCATTGTTGAGATCGGCCACCGGGCTCTTCAGTTTCTCGTAGTAGTGGGGAAAGTTGGGCAGCCGCCATAACAGCTCGCCGGCATCCCGCCCCGCAGCCAAGACCTCGTCGGCCCAAGCATCGTCGTTGGCGATCAGGCCCGTCACCTCGTTGCCCAAGGCGACGATCACGCCACCGGTCAGCGTGGCCACGTCCACAATGCGCTTGGCGCCCTGTTGCCGCGCGTACGTCACGGCGTCGGCGAGCAAAAGACGCCCTTCCGCGTCGGTGTTGCGGATCTCTACCGTGCGCCCGTCCAGCATGGTAATGACGTCCCCCGGCTTAAACGCCGTACCCGAGGGGCTGTTTTCCGCCGCCGGGATCAGCACCAGCAAATTGACCGGCAGCTTGAGCGCAGCCACGGCGTCCACCGCACCGAGGACGGCCGCCGCGCCGCCCATGTCCCCGACCATCTCGTGCATGTTTTCCCGCGGTTTGAGGCAGATGCCACCCGTGTCGAAGGTGACGCCCTTGCCGATGTACGCCGTCACGTCCGTCCACTCAGCCCGCCCTTGGTAGCGAATCACGGTGAAGGTTGGCGGCTCAGCGCTGCCCTTCCCCACGGCCACAATCCCACCCATGCCCCGCGCGGCAATGGCCTCGGCGTCGAGCACCTCATAGGCCAGACCGTGTCGCTCGGCCACCTCCACCGCCTTTTGCGCCAGGGCAGCCGGCGTGAGCACATTGCCCGGCAAATTCGTCAAGTCGCGGGCCAACACCGTACCCACGGCGTAGGCGGCTCCTTTGCGCAGCCCCTCCTCCCACGCCTCAGCGTCGGCTTCTACGATCACCGAAATCGCCTCCCACGACACATCGGGCTCGCTGTGCTTACGCAGCCCGCGGTACCGGTAGGCCCCAAGGCAAAAGCCCTCCGCCACGGCGTGGGCCGCCCGCTGCGGCGGCAGCTGCTTCGCGCTCGCGTGGGGGGCAACGATGGCCACCGTATGTGCCCCCAGCTTCCGCGCTTCCTTTGCTGCCCGGCCCGCCGCTTCCCGCAGGCGGGCAAAATCGAGCCCTTCCGGCTTGCCCAACCCAACAAACAGCAACCGCTTGGCCGGCAGCTTGCCGAGGGTGTACACCGGCGTCGCCGCACCGGAACGCGCAGGAAGATCGCCCTCCTGGAGAAGGCGGACCAGTTGCCCATCGAGCGCCCGATCCAAGGCGGATCCTCCCCCCTCAAGGGGTACACCTTCCATACCGAACAGCACCAATACGTCAGCCGAAACACCGGTTACCGGATCGCGGTGAACGTGAAAACGCATGACCTTCTCCCCTTTCCCGTCGCGATAACGTCGTCATATCGTTTACCGTTCATCTTCCTCCAGCTGCAAGCGCAGTCGGGGCAACGACAAATGGCGCGCCTCTTCCCACGGAATGCGGTCCTGCGGCGGCAGCGCCGCCAGGCACCGGTCGATATACGCCACCACGCCGTCGATGTCGAGACTCCAGAACCGCGGGCGGTAAGGCTCCAAATAGCCCTTGGCTGACGAAAGCATCAGCCGCGCCCCGCGGAGGTTGCCCAGCTCGGCGTGGTAGAGGGCGACCGCCAGCTGCAGGAGCCCTTGCAGGAACTTGTTGTGCCGCTCTTCCATCCACAGCTCCTCGAGGAGGTCATGACAGGTGTAGTAGTCCCCCTCGTTGAAGCGGTCGAGGAACTCCAGATACTGTGGAGGGTAACGGTTGCCCACGATCGGCTCCCCTCATGCCCGTGTTACGGCAGATCAATCAAGATGAGTTCCGTATCCTCGCGCGCGGCGACCGAAAGGGCTTCCTCCGCCTCGATGCGCGCCTGATCCCCTGTACCCATCGCCACGCCATTGAGGTCGATCCCGCCGTCGATGACGTACAGAAACGCGCGCCGGCCGTCCGCCAAGGTGTGGGTTACCGTTTGACCGGCCTCGAGACGGGACACGTAAAAGGCCGCCGCCTGATGAATGCGCAGGGTGCCGTCGTGCCCCAGTCCGGACACCACCGGA
>PKQU01000158.1 GCA_017577925.1 Bacillota bacterium | reverse complement strand
ACACGGACTGCGGACGGATCAGGCGGTTGTCAGCCGCTTGCTCCAGCACGTGGGCCGTCCACCCGGCCATGCGCGACAGAGTGAACGTCGGCGTGTACAGCTCCTTCGGCAGCCCCACGGCGCGCAACACCGCCGCCGCGTAAAACTCGACGTTGGTGTACAGGTTGCGGCCCGGCTTGTATTCGGCGAGCAGCTTGATCGCCACCTCTTCCACGTGCACGGCCAAATCAAGCCACGGATCGTCGCCGGCCACGCGCTTGGCGACCACCGACAGGGCCTCAGCCCGCGGGTCGCGCGTTTTGTAGACGCGGTGCCCGAAGCCCATGATGCGCTCCCCGCGTTCCAGCAGGCTGCGGAGGTACGGCTCGGCGTTTTCCTTCGTCCCAATGGCGAGGAGCGTCTCGTCCACCTCCGACGGCGCCCCTCCGTGCAACGGCCCCTTCATCGTTCCGATAGCCGAGGTGACCGCCGAGATAAGGTCGGACCGCGTCGACGTCGTTACCCGCGCGGAAAAGGTCGACGCGTTCATGCCGTGTTCCGCTGTCAGGATGAGGTAGGCGTCGAGGGCAGACACGTGGGCCGCCGGCGGCTCCTTGCCGAACAGCATGTAGAGGTAGTTCGCCGTGTGGGATAGGTCGCGCCGGGGCTCGAGGGGCTCCTGCCCGTTTGCCCGGCGGTACCGGTAGGCGATGATCGTTGGCACCTTCGCCGTCACCGCCATCGCCTGCTCCACCGTCGGCGGCCACCCGTACGTGTCGTCGCCTAGGGCCGACACCGCTGTGCGCAGAACACTCATCATGTCCACATTTGCCGGGATGCGGTCGATGATCGCCTTCAGGTAGTCGGGCAGAACGCGCGCGTCGGCCATCTGCTCCCGGAATGTGCGCAGCTCCTCTTCGGACGGCAGGCGCCCGTACCAAAGCAAGTAGGCGACGTGTTCATACGTGTACTTCAGGGCCAGTTCTTTGGCCCAAAATCCACGGTAAATCAGGTGACCCTTCTCCCCGTCCACGAGGCTGAGCTGGGTGTCCGTCACCACAACGCCTTCCAATCCCTTGTGGATAGTCAAGTGATTCGTCAACCTCGTCCCTCCCATCACCGCTTGCTGAAATCATTATACCAGGAGAGGAAGCTCCAGCCAACAATAAATCCGAATCCCCATTTTTCTCCCTCAATTCGATCGATTCCGTGCAGTTCGACAACGGCGGCGCATATACTGGTAATGCAAACGGAAACGTGGTGAGCGCGATGACGGCACTTCGTGCACAAGCCACACCTACTCCATTTTTCGCGGGATGAGGCCGCGCGCCTCATCCCGTTTTCTTTACCCCTGGGTCTGTTATACGTCCCTTGCCAGCATATCCGCGCAAAGCGATCCCCAACGCGAAGGCTCAAGCCCTCATCCCGCGCGAAAACCAGGCGTTCGCTTCACCTTTCCGGACGCAAAAACCTTGCCGGACGCAAAAAGGCGTTTCCGCCGCGGGCCGGCGGAAACACCCCATGCGTGAGTCGAGGGTCTTATCCCTGCGAATCGGGCGTTTCGACGGGTTTGCGGAACAGGTACAGGTCTTGGCGTGGATTCCCCTTTGATCCTTCGGGCATCGCGTCCACCACCGTCCAGTCTCTGGCGAACGCCCCCAACACAGGGAAGGGGATGAAACACCGAGCAGCGGTTTGTGCCGGCCACCTCCGGCCGCTGCACGACGAGCCTCCCGCTGCGAAACTGCTGCTGCTCCTGCAGGGACATAAAGGGAAGAAACGCAGCGCCATGGGTGGTGAAAAGCAGGTAGCCGCCCGGCTGAAGCACGCGGCGCAGCTCGCGCAGCCACAGGGCCTGCAGCCCCTCCGGCAAGTGGGTAAACACCGACAGGGCATACACGAAGTCAAACCGTCCGGAGGAATACGGAAGGGGCGGCGCGAGGCCGTTCACCGCAAACCGGGCAAAGGGCAAATGGGCCTGGCACCAGGCAATGGTTTCCGAATGGATATCGGTACCGTAAAACTGCGGGCCGCGCCGCCCGGCCCAGTGGCGCATCACGCGCCCGCACCCGCAGCCGAAGTCCAGCACGTGGCGAAAACGTTCGATGGCCAACCCGTTCCGTTGTAGCATGCGCTCGATGTCCTCCACGGCTCTCCGCCCGCTGGCCAAAAACCACTCCACCTCGGTGCTTTCGGTCACCAAATACATCAAGTTCATCGGGGGAAGGGCCAAATTCGCGTCTACCCGTCGTCCTTGGCCGCCATCTGCCCCATGGTCATGGTTCATCGTCACGCGTCCCCTTTCCTAAACGATTTCGCGCAGCCGCGCCTTGATGGCCTCAGCCGCGTGGCGCCACGTCCAACGCGTGTGGGCAGCATGGGATGCGCGCAAGCCCTTTTGCTGCGCTTCGGCGCGGTGTTCATGCACATGGCGCAGCAGGTAAACCAGATGCTCCTCGTCCGGCTCTGCCCAGGCAAAACCGTGATAATAGGGGCATTTGGCCCGGGCCGGAACGAGCCCGCGCACGCGCAAGGGGTATCCCACTTCCGGGGTGAGAAAGTCGCGCGGGGCGCTCCAGTCGGTGGCGATCACCGGCAGGCCGCAGGCCATGGCCTCGAGGATGGGCATGCCCCACCCCTCTCCCCGCGTCGGCAGCACAAAGCAGTCGACGGAGCGGTACAGGCTGCCCATCAGGTAGTGGGAGAAGTTCTGGTTGTAGAGAATGCGGATCTGGTGAGGGCGCGACCCCGCGCCCAGTTTCTGCAGTTCGTGCGGCACGTCGATGCTGCCGTCGCAATTGGTGATTTTGCAGACGAGCAGCACGTCCTCACGGGGGTGAAACGCGCGCAGAAAGGCGCGAAACAGGAGCTCAATGCCCTTGCGTTCGCCCCATTCAAACACCGACAGAAACGTGAACTGCGGACCAAAGCGCCGACCGCGGATGGCGGGGTTGAAGTGGTCGGGGTCAACGCCCAACGGCATGACGCGGATCGGCACGCGGACGCCCGCGCGCGCAAACGTGTCGCGGTTGAACGTCGACGGCACCCACACCTCGTGCATCCGGTTGGCCTGCCGCACCCATTCGAGCGGAACCCCGTCTACTTCCAGCATCGTGTAGCCGATCTTGTACCGGCCGTTGTTCTTGTGAAACACGTCACCCTGACCGTACACCACCTGGGGCAGCGCCGAATCGAACGGGCGGCTTTTGAACACGTTGACGCGGTAGTCGCCGACGTTGTCCGGCTCCGACATGGGGTAAGGCGTTCCCGGACCGTACACGTAGCGGTACCGCACGTCAACCCCCGAATCATCGAGGGCGTGCATGAGCTTTACGGACGAGACGGCGTACCCATGGGGGGCGACGGCGACCGAATGCCAGGCCACAGCGCATTCGTAACGCTGGCGAAGCTTTTCGGTCCACAAGGCGCGGAACATGGCCTGGGACCGGGAAAACAGGGCGTGGAAATCCACGCGGTTGGCCTTTGTCGCCACATGTTCATGATGGACGAGGGTGACGCGCCCGTCGCAAACGACGCGGAACCCCGCCTCGCGGGCCCGAAGGCAGTAGTCGGTGTCTTCAAAGTAGGACACGTACCGTTCGTCCAGCAGGCCAATCCGGTCCAGAACCGCACGCTTGATGTAGCAGCAGGCAAACACCACCCCCTCCACATCCCGCACCGTGGCGTACTGCCCCACATCCCGCTCTCCGCCGCCAATCTGCTGTCCCCAACACGTCTCGGGGTAAATATACGTCCCGGCATGCTGCAGGATCCCGTTTGGCCGACGCAGGCGGCACCCGACAACGCCAATGGCCGGATCGGAGTAGGCGGTCTCCTGAAGGCGGGACAGCCAATCGGCCGTCGTCACAACGATGTCGTTGTTCAAAAGGACAATATCGTGATCGGACCGCGCCAGGCGGATCGCCCGGTTGTTGCCGCGGGTAAATCCTTCGTTTGTCCCGTTGCACACCAGCCGTACCCACGGGATCCCCTCGAGGTACGCGGCCGTCCCGTCGGTGCTGCCGTTGTCAACGACGATGACCTCGATGCGGCCCTGGACCAGCGCGGCGTCGGGAAGGGTCGGGCGCAGCGACTCCAGGCACGCCCGGGTGTACGAAAGGCCATTCCACGTCAGGATGACAATGGATACCCCACGCATCATCCCATCATGCCCCCTTTCGATTCACGATCTTGGCATTGGGCTCCCTTCATCTAATCCGGCGGCTCCCAGCGGGCAAACAACCGGGCCACCCCAAAGGTGCCGTGCGCCCCTTCGCTTAGCCGATTCTGGAGCGCCGAATCCGACAGCACGCGGTGCAGGGCCCGCACCA
>PKQU01000157.1 GCA_017577925.1 Bacillota bacterium | reverse complement strand
CAATTCGTTTGCAGCTTGGCCTGCAGCCCCTTGGCCAGGGTTCCCTTGTCGCGCCCGGCCCGATGTTTTCGGCAAAGCACGCGGCGTGGAAGGGGGGGCCGCCTTCCGTCCGTCACGGGGTCCTCTTTTCGATGGGGTTTCGTTTGTGATACTAATAATCTGTAATGCGAATAAACCGGTGTAAACCGCACCCGGTGCGGCGGCCGTCATCTCGGAGGTGTACCGAACATGGCTCGTGTCGCTGGAACCGCCTCAAAGCCCGTCCATCCGGGATTTGAACAGATGTTTCAGCCCGGTCGGCTGACGCTGGGCGTCTTCTTCCCGATCGAGGCGTTTGAGGGAGCCAATCCGACCATGCGCAATCAGGTGGCCTTGGCCCAACGGGCGGAAGCGCTCGGCTTCACGGCCCTCTGGTTCCGCGACGTGCCGCTCCTGGATCCCAACTTCGGGGACATCGGCCAGATCTATGACCCGTGGGTGTACCTCGGTTACATCGCCGCACAGACGCGCAGCATTGCCCTGGTCACCGGCGCCATCATCCTGCCCCTGCGCCATCCCCTTCATGTGGCGAAAGCGGCGGCCTCTGTCGACGAGTTGTCCGGCCGGCGGCTGGTTTTGGGGGTGGCCACCGGTGACCGTCCCGTGGAATTCCCGGCCTTCGGCAAGGGATGGGAGGAGCGCGGCCAGCGCTTCCGGGAATCCCTGGACTTTATCCGTCGGGCATGGGCCGAACGGTTCCCGTACATCGACTCCCCGTGGGGACACATGAGCGGTGCCGACCTGGTGCCCAAGCCGCCGGCGGGCTGGATCCCGACCCTCGTCACTGGCCACAGCCAACAACCCATCGAGTGGATCGCCCGGCACAGCGACGGTTGGATCATGTATCCTCGCCCGCCACAAGTGCAACAGCGGGTGGTCAGCGAGTGGCGGCGGGCCACCGAAGAGGCTGCTCCCGGCGTCTTTAAGCCCTTCGCCCAGTCCCTCTACATCGACCTCGCCCACGACCCGGATGAGCCGCCACGGCCGATCCACCTGGGCTACCGCTTGGGCCGCAACGTCCTGATCGAGTTGTTGAACACATTGCAGGCGATCGGCGTCAACCACGTTGCCCTCAACCTCAAATACGGCCAGCGACCGGCCCACGAGGTGCTGGAAGAAGTGGGCGAGTACGTCCTGCCCCATTTTCGGGCACAAACGGCAGCCACCAAGTCGAAATCGTCGGGGTAACAAACAAAAAGGCGACTCCCTTTGCCGTAAGGACGACGAGGGAGTCGCCTGTTCCCTGCGGCCTGCACACACGTGCAGGCCGTTTGTTGCATTCTGGACGATCGACCCCGGCGTTATGCCCCTTTTCGGATGCGGATCTGCCACTGGGCGTCGCCGATCTGCTCAAAGGCCACCACCTCGTGACCGTTTTGCACCGCCCAGCGGGGCAGGCTTTCCGTCGCCTGGGTGCAATCAAAGTCGATCACCAATTCATCCCCTGGCGCCAGTTCCGCCATGGCGTTCTCCGCCTCGATGAGCGGAAAGGGGCACACCATTCCGAGTACGCGCAGGTGTTTCGTCATGCCCATTCCCTCCCCGATTGTCCACTTACGCGCTCTGTGCAGCACCGGTCACCACAACCCGCTGCGCGCGGCGTCGCGGGCGAACCATGATCCAATACGTCGCCGTCCACGTTCCGAGGATGATAAAGGGCGTGGCCACCCAGCCTTCCCAGGTGAAGAGGGCGGTGTTGACCAGACCGTTCCCGATGGTGCACCCGCCGGCAATCCCGGCGCCAAAGCCCATGATCAGGCCGCCGATGAGACTCCGCATCGCCGTATTCGCGTCGGGCACGCGCCAGCGGAACTCGCCGCTGCCCTTCGCCGCCGCATACGACCCCAGGGCGATGCCCACCACGAGAAACACGCCCCAATCGAGGACCGACGCGTCACCGGTCACGGCGTATTGGAGCAGCTTGCCCGTCGGCGTGGTGACGCCAAGGCCGTACAACCGTCCCGTCGCTTCGCTGAGCGGCCAGGCCAACACGGCGATCAGGCCGACCAGCACGGCGGTGACGAAGGGATGCCAGCGCTTTTCGAAGAGCAGGTGGGCCAGCCCCCGTTTCCGCGGTTTCGGAGACGGCACCGGCACCTGCGGCCGCCGCAGGTGGCGCCAGACGGCCGCCAGCGTCACACCGGAAAAGAGGACAACCAACAGCCAGGGAGACAAGCCCAAGGTCTCATGAATGAAGGCGTGCGGGGCTTTCGGGGCGGTCAGCACATCGTGCAGCGGTTTCAGCGCGCCAAATTTGGTCGCCGCACTGCCGACCATGTACCCGAAGAGGGCAATCCAACTCCCCACCAGCCCCTCGCCGGCGCGGTACCACGTCCCTGTCGCACAGCCGCCGGCCAGGACGATGCCGATCCCGAACAAGAACCCCCCGATGACCGCGGCCAGGTACGTGAAGGGGATCTCCGGAATCTGGATGACGCCCAGCGCAGCCAGAGTGTACACGCCGACACTCTGGACCGCAATGGCAATCAGCGTGGCCAAGAACAGCCGGTTGTCGCGCGTCAGGTACACATCACGGTACGCGCTCACCATGCAGAAGCGGCCACGCTGCAAAACGAAGCCCAACAGCGCGCCGCAAAACAGCCCCGATAGGGCCATGCCGACCATTCCTTATACCTCCAATCGGAATACACGACTTTACGCCCATTGTACCGCCTCCACTCCCGTCCCGCAAGCCCTTCGACGAAGAGCACCTGCCCAGCCTGCGCCCTCGCGTATCGTCTCCGTAATAAAACCTTCCTCCTCGGAACAAGGTAAAAAGAGACCAATCTCCGGGAAAAAGGCGGTTGAATCGCAATGTTCCTCCGTTTGTGGCGAAGATTCCTAGGCAAGCCGGCACGCCCGGCCAAACGCATTTCGTCCTCGCCATCGAACACCGAGCTGGCGCCGAACTTGGAAGCAAACGTCCACGCCCTGGAGGAACAGTACCGCGACTGCAGTGATTTTGTCGTCCGCCCGTTTCGGATCGGGGGAGGACGCAACGCCGCCCTGCTCTACCTCGAGGGCCTAACCGACGTAGAGGCCGTAAACGAACACGTTCTCGAACCGCTCATGGACCTCCCCGAGGCCCATGCCGACATCTTGGCCTTGGCACAGCAGCGCATTCCCATTTCCAAAGTGAAAATCGTGAACACGACCGCAGCGTGCGTCGAGCATATATCCATCGGAGAAGCGATGCTCCTCATCGAGGGCGAAACGCGTGCGCTGGCCTTTGGCATCAGCAAATGGGAGAAACGGGCCGTCGACGAGCCGGAGGCGGAGACGGTCGTTCGCGGGCCGCGCGACGGCTTCACCGAGACGATCACCATCAACATCTCCTTTTTGCGGCGCAAAATTCGCAGTCCGCAATTGAAAGTGAAGAGCCTGTCGGTGGGCCGGTATACCCGCACGCAGGTCGCCGTCGCCTACATCGAGGGCCTCGCCGACCCCACGCTGCTCGAGGAAGTGACCAACCGCCTGAAGCGCATCAACATCGACGGCGTGCTGGAGAGCGGATACCTCGAGGAATTCATCGAAGACAACCCGTGGTCTCCGTTTCCCCAGGTGCTGTCCACCGAGCGGCCGGACGTGGCGGCAGCCAGCCTCCTCGAAGGCCGCGTCGTAATCCTTATCGACGGCACACCTTTTGTGTTGGTGGTACCGGTAACGCTGTTTTCCCTCATGCAGGCAAGCGAAGATTACTACAACCGCTTCTTGATCGGTACCATCATCCGCTGGCTGCGTTATGTGTTTACCTTCATCGCCCTGTTCCTGCCGTCCCTGTACGTCGCCGTCATTACCTATCATCAGGAAATGATCCCCACCACCCTGCAGCTAAAAATCGCAACGTCCCGGGAGGAAATTCCCTTTCCGGCACTGGTGGAAGCGCTGCTGATGGAAAGCACCTTCGAGATCCTCCGGGAAGCCGGCGCCCGCCTGCCGCGGCAGCTCGGCGCCGCCGTCAGCATCGTCGGGGCGCTGGTCATCGGGGAAGCGGCCGTGTCCGCCGGCATCGCGTCGGCCCCCATGGTCATGGTCGTCGCCATCACGGGGATCGCCTCCTTTGCCATCCCCCGCTATCCCGTAGCCATTACCGTGCGCATGCTGCGCTTTCCGATCATGTTCCTCGCCGGAACCCTCGGGCTGTTGGGCATCATGCTCGGGCTCCTGGCCGTTACCGTGCACCTGTGCACGCTGCGCTCCTTCGGCGTGCCCTACCTCGCGCCCGTCGCCCCGGCCAAGGGCCGCGACCTGCGCGACGTGCTGGTCCGTGCGCCGTGGTGGGCCCTGAACACGCGGCCGCGGCTGACCGGCCAGGCCGACCGCGACCGCCAAGCGCCCGGGCAGCAACCCGG
>PKQU01000156.1 GCA_017577925.1 Bacillota bacterium | reverse complement strand
AACATTTCTGCGGTAAGCTTGTTCATAGGCGGTCGCGAGCCTCCTTCGGGATGTGGTGCGCTTAACTATCCCTTGGCTCGTCGACCGCCTTTTCCTCTTAGAACCCACACTTTTTAGCGTAGAGCCTCGCAGGGGTTGACACAAAACCGGACCTGTGCTACAATCAAACTCGCCAACGGAACGAGCGGATGTAGCTCAGTTGGTAGAGCATCAGCTTCCCAAGCTGAGGGTCGCGGGTTCGAGTCCCGTCATCCGCTCCATACATCGCGAAGCAAACGCCCACGGTGGTGGGCGTTTTTTTGTATGCGTGGGCGGCGGACGCAGCCGCTCGGGCGCCGGGGCGTCCCTTGCCGCCGCTCACGCCGTCGTGGAATGCGGGGATGCCGGCTGTGTGGCGATCCGGTTCTTTTGCCGGCTAATGATCTTGGCCAGAATGTAAATCGATGCCACCGACCACAACCCGTTCCAAACGCCAACCTGTACCGTGCCGGTGAGGATCACGACGGCGTCGAAGGCAAAGATTACCGTTCCGGGGTCCCAGCCGAACCGCCGGTGCAGGTACAAGGCGAGGATGTTGGCCCCGCCCAAGGAGCTGCCGCTGGCGAACAAGCGGACCAGGCCCCAGCCGATCAGCAGGCCGCCGGCCACCGCGCCGACGGCCGGAGGAAGGGCGAAGGGCGGCAGAACGGTGTCGATGGCGGTTAGGGTGGAGACGGCGGTGACGGACAGCAGCGTCGAGGCCGTGAAGCGCCAGCCCATATGGCGCAGGGAAAAGAGGTAAAAGGGCAGGTTGACGGTAACGAACCACACGGAAAAGGGCAGGCCGGTCCAGTACGCCGCGCTGAGGGCCAGCCCCGTCGTTCCGCCGGTTATGAGGTGGGCGTGGCACAGGGCGAGCACGCCCGCGCTGATGATGAACCACGCGCAAACCCATTGTCCCACCAGCCGGGACACGCGTGTCACCTCCTTATTGGTTCGTTAGGTCTTGCCAAACGTCACGCGCGTCCGCGAGAACGGGCTATGCCTAACGATAGCACGCCTTGGGGGGCAAGAGCACGCACACGCAGCGTCGCGCATGCGCGTTGGCGCGCGAAAGCGGGGATACCGGCCGGAATACCGTTTCTTGTCATGTCCTGACCGAGCGGCTATAATGGTCGAAGGATTGTTGTGCAGGGATTCGCGGAAAGGGGAACGGAGCCGATGACCCATCGCATGTGGCAGGGCAAGGTGGCCCTGGTCACCGGCGGGACGCGCGGGATCGGCAAGGCTATTGCCCGGGCGCTGGCCGAGCGCGGCTGTGATCTGGTCCTCAATTATCTTCGCAATCGCACCGCCGCCGAGGAAACGAAGGCGGAGCTCGAGGCCCTGGGGGTACGCGTGCACCTCGTCCGGGCCAATGTGGCCGAGCGGGACAAGCTGGAAACCCTGTTTGCCGAAATCGATACCGTGTTCGGGGGGCTCGACTTTCTCGTCAACAACGCGGCCTCCGGCGTGCTGCGACCGCTTCTGGAGTTGGAGGAGCGCCATTGGGACTGGACGATGGACATCAACAGCAAGGCCGCCTTCTTTTGTGCCCAGGAGGCGGCCAAGCGGATGGCCGCGCGCGGCGGAGGCCGGATCGTGAACGTCAGCTCCCTCGGGGCCGGCCGCGTGCTGCCGTACTACACGGCGGTCGGTGTGTCGAAGGCGGCGCTGGAGGCCGTTACGCGGTACTTGGCGGTGGAACTGGCGCCGTTGGGCATTGCCGTCAACGCCGTTTCCGGCGGGGCGGTGGACACGGATGCGCTCAAGCACTTCCCGAACAGGGATCAGCTCCTGGCCGAAGCGGTGCGGCGCTCGCCCGCAGGGCGTACGGTAACCCCGGAAGACCTGGCCAAAGTGGTGTGCTTCCTCTTGTCCGACGATGCGGCGATGATCCGCGGCCAGACCATCGTCGTGGACGGGGGCCAATCGCTGCTTCTGTAGAACACATTCGTTGGATGCGCGAGTTGTTATAAAATAAAAGATAGGGCAAACAAACGTAAGGGAAACGAGCGGGGCGGACATTCGGCATGGGAGGCTGGAGAGGTGTGATCATTCGCCCGTTTCGGCTGGGAGATTACGCGGCGATCATGGCCATTTGGCGGGCCACGGGGTTTGAGCAGGAGGAGGCGGACCTCGACGCACTAGCACGCCAGCTGGCCTGGGACAGCGAGCTCGTGCTGGTGGCCGAGGTGGACGGCCAGGTGGTGGGCGTGATTGTCGGAACGATTGACGGCAACCGGGCTTACTTCTACCGGCTGGCCGTCCATCCCGATTACCAGCGCCGCGGGATCGGACGCCGGCTTGTGCAGGCGCTCGAGGAACGGTTTCGCGAAAAAGGCGTGACACAGATTGTGATCATGGTCAAGCAGGACAATGAGCAGGCCATTCCCTTTTACGAATCGTTGGGCTACGAAGTGCAACAGCTTGTTACCTTGTCGAAGCGCATTGAACAGCAACTGGGTGAAGCAAGGAGTTGACACGCGTGAAAGTACCACGGCCGGGAACCGTGATCACCATCGAAAGCTACAAGCATGACGGCACGCGCCATCGCACGTGGGACAAGACGTTGGTGTTGCACAACGGCCGGCGTCTGATCGGCGGCAATGACCGCGTGCTGGTAACCGAGGCCGACGGTCGGCAGTGGGTTACCCGCGAACCGGCCATTTGCACGTTTACGCGCGGGGATTGGTTTAACACCATTGCCATGTTACGGGAAGACGGGGTGTATTATTACTGCAACCTGGGTTCGCCGTTCCGGTGGAAGAACGGCGTGTTGACGTACATCGACTACGATCTCGACGTCAAGGTCTATCCCGATTTCACGTACGTCGTGCTGGATGAGGATGAGTTTGAGGAAAACCGGCGGCGCATGGGGTATCCCGACGCCGTCGTGCGCCACGTGTACCAGGGGCTGCGGCGCTTGAAGCAGCTGATTCACTACCGCAAAGGCCCGTTTCAGCCCGGTTACGTCGAAAAATGGTTTGCGCGCTACCTCGCGCAGCTGCGTAGCGCGGACCGCGACTCCTTACCGAGACCGTAAGGAGTTTTTTATTTTGTGGCGGGGGTTTCTTTTGCGTGGGTGAGGTAGCGGTCGATCAGTCGGTCGACGTGATCGAGGCGCTCCGCATACTCCAACAGCAGCCCGAGGAGGAGGAACAGCTGTCGCGCCGCCTGGCCCTCCTCCTGAACGGCGGTGTTCCGGTAACGGTTGATGGCCTCGTGGAGCAACCGGTGGCTGCCGCGCTGGACGGAGACGGGGATTTTGTGCGGGTAGTGGGAACGTACGACACCGGTCAATTTGAGCAGGATTTTTTCATGATACGCCGCCATGGCCGCAAATTGTTCGTCCATCAGCCGGGCCAGGTCAGGGGTGCGGTGGGCGATGTCGGGCACGTGGCGTTCCGCGGCCCGCAAGAGGTTGAAAGCGATGCGGCATGATTCGATCATGTTCTTGTACAAGACGAGGCGGCGCTGTTTGGTGTAGCGGTGGCGCAGGCGGGAGACCTGATCCTCTTGGAAAAAGCAATAGAGCCGGTCCAGCTCGGAAAGCTGTTTCTCCAATTCGTTGCTGCGGGCGCGGAAGGCGTTACTCCTCATGTCGTTTTCCATCACAACGCGCAGCAAGACGAGAATCGCTTCCGTTGTTTCCTGCAGCGCCTGGAGCAGTCGGGTTTCATGCTGGGGCGGGAGGAAAACCATGTTAACGAAAATGGACGAGAAGACGCCGACCAGAATCAGAAACAGACGTTCGGCGGCGGTTTCCAGGAAGTTGTCGGTTGGGCTGTCCATGATGAAGATGGCGGCCACAAGGGCGAGGGAAATGCCGCTTTCCAAGCGCAACTGCAGGCCGAGGGCAATGACGAGGATGACCACGAGGGCGATCACGAAGGGCTCGGTCCCGAACAGGAGGGCGGCGGCGACGGCCAGGACGGCGCCCATCAGGTTGGCCTGCAGCAGGTCCAGGAAATTTTTCCATGACCGCTGCAGCGACGGCTGCACGGACAAGGCTGCCGTGACGCCAGCAATGGCCCCGCTTCCGGGGACCCACCATTCCCCGAGGTAGAGGGCGAACATGACGGCCAGGGCGGTTTTCACAATGCGCGCACCAATCCGCATGGGTGATGCTCCTTTTCCGGCATGAAATCGGTCATCGGTAGTGTACAGCTTACCCGGATACGGCTCTAAGTCAATAACTGTGGATGGGAGGTCAACCAAGCCAAGGGCATAAAAGCGAGGAGCATCTTTCGCACATAGATTTCGCGGTTGCGGAACCCGTAGCTGATTCGTTTGAGCAGCTTGATCTTGGTGTGAACGCCCTCCGTGTAGCCGTTTGAAACACGCCAGGTGTGGTAGGCCAGAATCGCCTCGCGCC
>PKQU01000155.1 GCA_017577925.1 Bacillota bacterium | reverse complement strand
GTGGCGAGCGTGACGGTGCCCGCCGGCGAGCAGGCGAAGAGCTTCGCCGTCTACGAGCGGGTGATCGAGGCGATGATCCGCGCCGAGCTGGACCGCACGAGCGTCGTTCTCGCCCTTGGGGGCGGCGTGGTCGGGGATCTGGCCGGCTTTGCCGCGGCAACGTTCCTGCGTGGCGTGGACTACGTGCAGCTTCCGACGACGATCCTTGCCCACGACTCCAGCGTCGGCGGCAAGACGGGCATCAACCATCCGCTGGGGAAGAACCTGATCGGCGCCTTCCACCAGCCCCTCCTCGTCCTCTATGACACCGACACGCTGAAGACGCTGCCCCCGCGGGAGGTGCGCTCCGGTCTGGCTGAGGTGGTCAAGCATGCCATCATCGGCACGCGGGACTTCTACGACTGGCTTGTCGCACATGCCGACGCGGTGGCGGGGGGCGACGCCGACGCCCTCGGCGAGGCGCTGTACCGCGGCTGCCGCGTGAAGGCGCAGGTAGTGGCCGCCGACGAGCGCGAGGCGGGTCTTCGGGCCGTCTTGAACTTCGGGCATACCGTCGGCCATGCCCTGGAGGCCCTTGACGGGTATGAAGGGCTGACCCACGGCGAGGCGGTGGCCATCGGCATGGTGGCGGCGGCGGTGCTGTCGGAGCGGCTGGGGGTGGCCGCCGAACCGGTGGCCGCGCCGATCCGCGCGCTGTTGCAGCGCTTCGGGCTCCCGACGACGGTGCCGCACCGCCACGACCCGGCGCGCATTGTGGAAACGATGAAACGCGACAAGAAGCGCCGGGGCGGGAAGCTGGTCATGGTGCTCCTCCATGCGATCGGCAAGCCGGTCGTGGTTGGCGACGTGCCGGAGGCGGCGGTGCGCGCCGTGCTGGAGGAATGCCGGCGGCAGGGGGATTGACAAACGGGAGCCGATCCGATACGGTTAAAGAAAAGTCGGAAACACTGCAGTGACACGCACATCGTTTTGCGGATCGGGACGAACGTGCACACGTTTTGAGTGGAAAAGAGTGGAGAAGAGCGGAGAAGAGCGGAGTGGAGCGAGGGTCGAGGAGAGCCGAGGAGAGCGGAGTGGAGACGAAACCGACCCGGGGAAGGGCTCGGCCTTCGATACCGTGCCCCGGCGGTTCTGCCGGTGTGCAACCCGGGGATAGCGGGAAACCAGGCCCGGGGCCCGCGAGCGGGGCCTTGTCGGGATTCATTCCGTTTCATTCTTCGGCGACAACAAACGACGCTTTCCTCTCGCCCATCCCTCTTCGAACGCTGTTCGGAGAGGTGATTTTTTTGTTTACCCCTTCCTTTGCCGAATGCCTGGCCTACACGTCGCGCTACGCGGCCGTCCCCGTGGCCTACACCCTGTTCGGGGACACGGAAACGCCGGTTTCACTCTATGCGCGGGTGCGCGGCCCCGACACGTTCCTGCTGGAAAGTGTGGAGGACGGCAGGCATTGGGGGCGGTACTCCTTTCTCGGCCTTGCGCCCCGTCTTCGCCTGCATGTGCGGGACGGGCGAGCGCGCCTGGTGACACGCGAGGGACAGGAGGCGGTGCCGGACGGCGAGGCGCTGGCCGTGATCCGCGCGCTGCTCGCGCGTTACCGGTGTCCCCGCGTGGCGACGCTTCCGCCGTTTACCGGCGGGCTGGTCGGCTACTTTGCCTACGACTGGGCCCGCTGCGCCGAACCCCGGCTGCCCCGTCATGCCGTGGCCGATCTGCCGACAGACGATGCTGTATTGCTGCTTGCCGATCGCGTGGTGGCGGTCGATCACCTGACCCATCAGGTGCACGTGATCGGCCAGCTTCTCCTGCCTTCTGGGGCGACGCGGATGGAACTGCAGCGGGCCTACGACGCGCTGTGCCGGGAACTGGCCGACACCGCGGGCGCGCTCTTGGCGCAATCGGCTCCCGCGGGCTGCGCCCCCGCCGCGATGGCGGCAGGCGCTCGTCCGGTGGTTCCGCTTGCCGACCGGCTGACAAGCAACATGGACCGCGACGCCTTCCTCGGTGCCGTGCGCAAGGCGAAGGCGTACATCGCCGCGGGGGACATCTTCCAGGTCGTGCTGTCGCAGCGCTTTGCCGTTGAGACGGAGGTCGACCCGTTCACCGTCTACCGCGTGGCGCGCGCGCGGAACCCCTCGCCGTACCTGTTCTACTTGGAGTTGGACGGTTGCACCCTCGTCGGCGCCTCACCGGAGATGCTGGTGCGCGTGACCGGTGATCGCGTCGAGACGCGCCCCATCGCCGGCACGCGCTCCCGCGGGCGTGCGCCGGAGGACGACCGGCGGCTGGAAGCCGAGCTCCTTGCCGACGAGAAGGAACGCGCCGAGCACATCATGCTCGTCGACCTGGCCCGCAACGACATCGGCCGCGTGGCACGGGCGGGGACGGTGGACGTGGCCCCGTTCATGACCGTCGAACGGTACAGCCACGTGATGCACCTCGTGTCGAGGGTGACCGGCCGGCTGCGGGAGGGGCGGGACGCCCTCGATGCCCTCCTGGCCTGCTTTCCGGCCGGAACCCTTTCCGGAGCGCCCAAGGTGCGGGCTATGGAGATCATCGCTGATCTGGAGCCGTGCGGGCGCGGGCCCTACGGCGGTGCCGTGGGGTATCTGGCCTTCAACGGCAACCTCGACACCTGCATCACCATTCGCACGGCGCTGTTCGCCGGCCGGACGGCGTACATCCAGGCCGGCGCAGGCATCGTCGCCGACTCGGTGCCGGAGCGCGAGTACGACGAGACGGTGAACAAGGCCAAGGCCATGGTCCGCGCGCTGGAGGAGGCCGAGCGGTGGGCCCTCGCGCAGCAGGGGCAGGGAGAGCCGAGCGAGCGAGGAGAGCCGAGAAAGGAGGAGCCGAGCCATGCTGAAGCCGTTTCTTCGTCGCGTGGTTGAAGGCCGATCGCTATCGCGCCAGGAGGCGTATGAGGCCATGCTCGCCATCATGGCCGGGGAGGCAACACCGGCGCAGATCGCCGCGTTTCTCGTCGCCCTGCGCATGAAAGGGGAGACGGTGGAGGAGATCGTCGGCTTTGTGGAGGCCATGCGCGCGCGGGCCGTTCCGCTGCCCATCCGCGCCGACGGGCTCGTCGACACCTGCGGGACGGGAGGCGATGGGGCCGACACCTTCAACATCTCCACGGCCGCGGCCATCGTGGCCGCATCGGGCGGGGTGCCCGTGGCCAAGCACGGCAACCGCGCCGTATCGAGCCGGAGCGGCAGTGCCGATGTGCTGGAGGCCCTCGGCGTGGCCATCCAGCTGACGCCGGAGGGGGCGGCACGCTGCCTGGAGGAGACGGGGCTGTGCTTCCTCTTTGCGCCCCTGTACCACCCGTCCATGCGCTACGCAGCGGGACCGCGGCGGGAGATCGGCCTGCGCACCGTCTTCAACCTCCTGGGCCCCTTGGCCAATCCGGCCCGCGCCACGCGGCAGGTGGTGGGGGTGTACGACCGCCGGCTGGTTCCCGTACTGGCGGAGGTGCTGCGTGAGCTGGGCGCGCGCCACTGCCTGGTGGTGGCCAGCCACGACGGCCTCGACGAACTGAGCGTCGCCGCACCCACCGACGTGTGCGAAGTCCAAAACGGGCGCATTGTCTCGTACACGGTGACGCCGGAGGATGCGGGCCTGGCGCGCCACGGGCCCGAGGCAATGCGCGGCGGCGATCCGGCGGCGAACGCCGCACTGATCCGCCGCGTCTTCGCCGGCGCGAGAGGGGGCCCACGCGACGTGGTGGCCTTCAACGCCGGAGCAGCCCTGTATGTGGGCGGCCGAGCGGCGAGCCTCGCCGAGGGGGTGCGTCTGGCCCAGAGCCTCATCGACGAAGGGGCGGCGGCGGCGAAGCTTGAGGAACTGGTTCGCGTGTCGGAGGTGCTCGCCCATGCTTCATGAGATCCTGAAACAGAAACAGCGCGAAGTGGCCGAGGCGCGCCTGGTCCGTCCCGTGGCCGAGCTGGAACGGGCCGTGCGCGACCTTCCGCCGTGCCGTCCCTTCGCGCGGGCCCTCGCCGAGAGCCCGCGCCCGGTGGCGGTGATCGCCGAAGTGAAAAAGGCCAGCCCCTCCAAAGGCCTGATCCGGAGTGACTTCGATCCGCAGGCCATCGCCCGCGCCTACCGCACGGCCGAGGTCGACGCCGTCAGCGTGCTAACCGAGCGCGCCTTTTTCCAGGGTGCGTCGGAACACCTGGCGACGGTAAAAGCGGAGGTGACCTGTCCGGTCCTGCGCAAGGATTTTCTGATCGATTCCTGGCAGGTGTTCGAGTCACGTCTCCTTGGGGCCGACGCTGTGCTCCTCATCGCCGCTGCGCTGGCTCCGAACGAGCTGAAAGCCCTGTACCGCCTTGCCACCGATCTCGGCATGGACGTCCTCGTCGAGGTGCACGACGAGCGGGAACTCGAGGCGGC
>PKQU01000154.1 GCA_017577925.1 Bacillota bacterium | reverse complement strand
GCGAAACCGGTTGGATGTACCGCGCCATGGAAGGGCAGGTCCTGTTCTGGGTGGTCGGCGTGGGCAACATCACAGGCGCAACCCTGCTGGCCTACGCCTGGGACCATCTCGGCCTCTACCATGCGCTTACGGAGGGCTGGAAGCCCATCAACTTGCTCGAGACTTGGGGGCCCTGGGGCGCGCTATTCGGCACCCTGGCCATGCTGCTTTGCTGGTTCCTCATCGCGTCGTGGTGGGAGAAGCATTACCGGTTCGGCCGGGGGCTGAAAGCGGCAGAACCGCGCCTCATCCCGCAGAAGACGACCGTTCAATGAGGAAGGGGGGAGCCAGATGGCCGAGGAGTGGAAAGCGGATTATCTCCTCGATATCCGCGGCGAACCGTGACCCTATCCGGTCGTGTATGCGCTGGATGCGCTGAATCAGATGAAACCCGGAGAAGTGTTGCTGGTGATCGCAGACTGTCCGCAATCCTTCCGCAGCGTACCCGAAGAGGTGGTCAAACACGGGTACGAGCTAATGCGCGAACCCGAAAAACGCGGACAAGACCTCTATTTCTACATTCGCGTTCCGCGTCCGTAATCCGCACGGCATAAAAACCTCCCCCCACCAGATCCCTCCGACAACAACGCGTGCAGACCTGATCGCAGCAGTACCGGCCTGCACGCGGGAGGTTCTGGTGGGGGGCTTTTTTTGTGCCGTCCATTATTTTTTTCCTAGAAGACCCAACATCACCTTTACCAGTCCGCCCAAAAACCGCGGGAGTTTGATGGTATAAAACCGCACACCTACCCCTCCTTCATCCCCTCCGTGATGACGGCACCTTCACGTTAGTAAAAGTATATTCAGCCGGTGCCGAGAAATGTGTGCCACACTCAGGAAGGGGAGCGAAGGGAGAAGCCGTGCTGTGCTGCGGCGCGGATCGCGGCGATGGCTGCGCGGCGATCGGCAGCCCCGAACACAGCCGATCCGGCAACCAGCACGTCGGCGCCGGCTTCGGCCACCTGCGACGCCGTTTGTGCGTTGATGCCGCCGTCCACCTCGAGGTGCACGTGGGAAAGGCCACGCTCGTCGAGCCAGCGGCGGACGGTGCGGATCTTCGTCAGCACGCCGGGAATGAAGGCTTGTCCCCCAAAGCCAGGGTTGACGGTCATGAGCAAGACCAGGTCCACATCATCAAGGATGGCGGTCAGCATCTCAGGCGGCGTCGCGGGGTTAATCGCCACGCCCGCCTTGGCGCCGGCCTCCTTGATCTGGTGCACGACGCGGTGCAGGTGGATACACGCTTCCTGGTGCACGGTGATGATGTCGGCTCCCGCACGGGCGAAGGCGGCAATGTACCGTTCCGGTTCTTCGATCATGAGGTGCACATCGAGGGGTAACGTCGTATGGGGGCGCAGCGCCTCGACGATCATCGGGCCGATTGTCAGGTTAGGGACAAAATGGCCGTCCATCACGTCCACATGGATCCAATCGGCCCCGCCTGCCTCGACGGCATTCACTTCTTCGGCCAGACGGGCAAAGTCCGCCGACAAGATTGACGGAGCAACACGAATCATCCTCAGTACCTCCGCGCTTCCCTTTCACGTATCTCGGTCAAAAAGGCCAAGTAGTGGCGATAGCGGGACGGGGGAATCGCCCCGGTGTCCGCCGCGGCGCGCACCGCACAGTCCGGCTCCCGCACGTGCAGGCATCCGCGAAACCGGCAGCCTTCCGCCGCGCGGCGGATCTCCGGAAAACAGGCGGCCAGCTCTGTTGACGCAATGTCCCCAAAATCGAGCTGGCTGAACCCCGGCGTGTCGGCCACGAAACCGCCGTCCGGTAGACGGATTAGCTCCACGTGGCGGGTGGTGTGCCGCCCGCGGCCAAGCTTTTTGCTGATGGCCCCCGTGGGCAACTTGAGTTCCGGCACGAGGGCGTTGAGCAAGCTCGATTTCCCGGCACCCGACTGTCCGGCAAGCACGCTGACGCGGTCCTTGAGACGTGCGGCCACCTCCTCGAGACCCCGGCCGGTGACGGTGCTCGTGGCCACCACGGGATAGCCGGGCGTCTCATAGAGGCGCCGCACCGCGTCGATTTCCTCCTCGTCGTCGACCAAGTCGGCCTTGGTCAGGACGATGAGGGCCTCGAGCCCCGCCTGTTCTACGTGTACGAGGAACTTGTCGGCGAGCAGCGTGCTAAAGTCCGGCTCGCGAAGGGAAAAGACGAGCACCGCCTGTTCCACGTTGGCAATGGGCGGACGGACAAGGGAATTCTGGCGCGGGGCCACTTCCGTTACCACACCCTCGTCCGTACCGACGGGCTCAAATTCGACCCAGTCACCAACAAGGGGGGTGATCCCCTTTTTGCGAAACACCCCCCGCGCCCGGCACTGCCACACCTTGGAACCGTCATCTACAGAATAGAATCCGCCAATGGCCTTGATGATTCGACCCGTTGCCATCGCATCACCTGCCTCGACGATCGTTTCGGCTTCAGGTTCCGCCGTTCTCCACCACGTCACGGTACCGGACCGTCTGGCGCCGGACCAGCTTGCCGTTCTGGTACACCTGGATCACGCCGTCCGCATCGGGCGAGAGGATCAGCGGCACCTCGATGGTTTGCGGGCGCGACACGGTACGACTCGCCACGGTGAGCGGGACGCCGCGGGCATCCTGCACTTTGATGGTGACGTCGACCGGTCCATCCTGGGGCAACACAAGTACCTCTTCCACCACTTCCACGGCACCGTCCTTAAGCCCGCCGCTTACCCACACGTCTACCGAGGCCCCGGGCTGGACGCTGTCCCCGGCATTGTACGGGTACTGGCGGAACACCGTCCCCTTTGGCCAATAGCTGCGCTCTTCCCGAACGCTGCCCAACTTGAGCCCGTGTTTCCGCAGGGTGTCCTCCGCTTGGGCCAAGCTGAGCCCGGCGAGAGACGGCATGGTGACCGTCTCCCGCCCTTTGCTCACGACAAGGTGCACACGGGTCTCTTGCGGGACCACCCGGTCCCCCGGGGCTGGTTCCTGGCGAATGACGTGGCCCGGCGGCGCCGCATCGCTGTACTCTTCGTCAACCGTCCGGCTCAAAAACGCGGAAAGGAGTTGTTCGGCCTGGCTGCGCGGAAGCCCGCGCACGTCCGGCATCTCCACTGTCTCGGGGCCCTGGCTGACGTAGAGGGTGACAGTGCGTCCCTTTTTCACCACCATGCCGGCCGACGGTTCCTGGCGAATCACCAGGTTCCGCTCCACTTCGTTGCTGTGGCGCGGCACCACGTCGGCAACAAGACCGGCCTCTTCCAATTTCTTTTTGGCCAGGTCCACGTGCATGCCCTCGACACGCGGGACCGTCACGTCGGGCACGATCAAGAGGCCCATCGCGTAGTTGAAGCCGAGCAGCCCAAACACCAATCCAAGCGAAACGGACAGCGCCCAGCCCAGGAGGCGCACAACCCGTCGCTGTCCTCGGGCCTTCCCTGCCGCCTCGCCGCTTGCCGCCGGTTCGGATCCTTCCGCCCGTTCCCCCGATTCGCCCGCCGTGCCATCCGATGGCCGCGGTTCCTCCACCGAGGCGGCCCCCACGGCGGGAAGCACCTTCGTTTTCTCCAGGTCCTCTTCGTCGATCGGCGGTTCCCACACCGGCTCGTTCTGCCGCTCCGGTGCCAAGGCCGTCTTCAGGTCCTCCAGCATCGCCTCGGCCGACGCGTACCGGTGGCGCGGATCCTTGGCCAGGGCCCGCCGAACAACATTCTCCAGACTCTGCGGGATCTCGGGACGGAGGCGACGCGGGGGCACAAAATCGGCCTGCAGGTGTTTGAGCGCCACGCTGATCGGCGAGTCCCCGGTGAAGGGCACCTGACCCGTCAACATCTCATACAAGACAACCCCAACGGAATACAGGTCGGACTTTTCATCCGCGATGCCGCCGCGGGCCTGCTCGGGCGACAGGTAGTGGACCGACCCGATCATCGACCCGGTATGGGTGATCGTGTTAGCCGTCTTGGCCCGGGCGATGCCGAAGTCGGTCACCTTCACCTCTCCGTACTTGCCGATGAGGATGTTCTGCGGCTTGATGTCACGGTGAACGATGCCGCTTTCGTGCGCGTGGACCAGGGCCGACAAGATCTGCACACCGATAGCCACGACCTCCTCGGGCGGAAGGGGACCGCGACGCTGGATGTATTCCTTCAGCGTTTCGCCGTGCACGCATTCCATCACGAGGTAGTGAATGTCGCCGTCCTGGCCGACATCGTAGATGTTGACCACGTTGGGGTGGCTCAGGCTGGCCACCGCCCGCGCCTCGCGATGAAAGCGGCTGACGAAGTCGTCATCCTGCTCGTCCTGCTCCCGCAGCACCTTGATGGCCACGATGCGGCCGAGCAAATGGTCTTTGGCCCGATAAACGACGGCCATCCCCCCGCCGCCCAAGCGGGAGAGAATCTCGTACCGCCCGCCCAAGCACT
>PKQU01000020.1 GCA_017577925.1 Bacillota bacterium | reverse complement strand
CCGTGCTCTTGGTGATCGCCGCGCTGGTAATCGTGGGTAGCGTGGGGTATACGGTCCTTCTGGACGTGGTGCGCAAGAAGCACATGCGCCGCCTCTCGTTGCACAGCAAGATCATGCTGATCGGCACGGCGGCCTTGCTGATCGTATCGACTCTGGTATATTTGGCCCTGGAGTGGGCCAATCCCCAGACCCTGGGGCCGATGGCGTGGGACGACAAATGGCTGAACGCCTTCTTCCTGGCCGCCGTGTCGCGCACGGCGGGATTCAACAGCGTGGACATGACCGGCTTGACGGACTCGTCCGTCTACTGGACGATCTTGCTCATGTTTATCGGCGGCGGCCCCGGTTCGACGGCCGGCGGGATCAAGGTGACCACCTTGATCGTCCTGATCCTGGCCGTTTGGAGTGTGCCGGCGCGGCGGGAGGACGTCCAGGTTATGGGGCGGCGCATCGGCCGGGATGTGGTCTTTCGCGCGCTGGCGATCGTCTTTTTTGGCGGCACCATCGTGTTTACGGGGGGCTTTTTGCTCACACTCACCGAGCCCGACGGTGTCGGGTTCCACAAGCTGATCTTTGAAACGGTGTCGGCCTTTGGCACGGGGGGGCTGTCCCTCAACTTCACCCCTCACCTGAGTCCGCTGGGGAAGTTGGTGATCATCGTGATCATGTTCCTGGGCCGGGTGGGCCCGCTGACGGTGGCCTATGCGCTGGCGATTCCGCCGCGCGCCAAGCCTGTTCGCTACCCGAAGGAGGACGTGCTGGTCGGGTAATTCCGCCGATCGCGGGCAATCGGGGAACGCTGAAGCAGGGCAGGGCCTTTTGCGCAAAAATCGTCGGCCACAGCGGCAGGAAAACGCAGAAGGGACGGCGAAATAGAAAAGAACACGTTTCCATGTGGGATCGTGGCGCTCGCCGGGAACGAGATGCGGTCGCTCGGCGAGCGGTCCCGGATATTCGCGGCGATCGCGGCGAGGCGATCGCCGCGGAGCGGCAACCCGGTTGTACTTTTTAAGTTCTGAAAATTCTAATCATATGTGGGTTTTTGTCGTCGCCGGTTGGAAACCTGAAGGCTGGCTGTGCATACACATACATTACCCTTTTTTATCCGTCGCACGATGAATGGCCGCACAAACGGCGGCCGTCAAACCTCGTGAGTCAGAACGAGTGGGTGGAGGAGCGGGCAAGGCCAAGATGAGAGGAGGCTCCCCCATGGATATCCTGAAGCGCATTACGGAATACCGTGCTCAGGAAGAACGGTTGCGGTGGGAAGGGACCTTTGCCGAATACCTGGATATTGTGCGGAAAAACCCGCACGTTGCCCAGACGGCTCATGCACGGGTTTATAACATGATCAAAAGCGCCGGCGTGGAGGAAACCGAGGACGGGCGAAAGATCTACAAGTTCTTCAGCAGGGAGATCTTCGGGCTGGACCGCACCATCGAGCGGCTGGTGGAAGAGTACTTTCACGCGGCGGCCATGCGCCTTGATGTGCGCAAGCGGATTCTGCTCTTGATGGGGCCGGTGAGCGGGGGGAAATCGACCATCGTCACGTTGCTCAAGCGCGGCCTTGAACAATATTCGCGCACCGACGAGGGTGCGCTGTACGCGATCAAGGGGTGTCCGATGCACGAGGAGCCCCTTCACCTCATCCCGCACGCGTTGCGGCCCGAGGTGGAACGGGAACTGGGGGTGAAAATCGAGGGTGACCTCTGCCCGCACTGCCAGATGCGCCTGGAGACGGAGTACGGCGGGCGCGTCGAGGACGTACGGGTGGAGCGCATCTTCCTGTCGGAGGCCAAGCGCGTCGGCATTGGCACTTTCAGCCCCTCCGACCCGAAGTCGCAGGACATCGCCGACTTGACCGGCTCGATCGATTTTTCGACGATCATGGAGTACGGGTCGGAGTCGGACCCGCGGGCCTACCGCTTTGACGGCGAGCTGAACAAGGCCAACCGGGGGATGATGGAATTCCAGGAGATGCTCAAGTGCGACGAGAAATTCCTGTGGAACCTCTTGTCGCTGACGCAGGAAGGGAACTTCAAGGCCGGACGCTTTGCCCTCATTTCGGCCGACGAGCTCATCGTGGCCCACACCAACGAGGCGGAGTACAAGGCCTTCATCGCCAACAAGAAGAACGAGGCCCTGCAGTCGCGGATCGTCGTGATGCCCATCCCCTACAACCTGCGCGTGTCCGATGAGGAGAAGATTTACGAGAAGTTGATCCGCCAGAGCGATCTGGGTCACGTGCACATTGCCCCGCACGCCCTACGCGCGGCGGCCATCTTCTCCGTCCTGACGCGATTGAAGGAGTCGAAGAAGCAGGGCATGGATCTCCTGAAGAAGATGCGCCTGTACGACGGCGAGGCGGTGGAAGGGTACCGCGACGCCGACGTCGAGGAACTGCGTAACGAGTTTCCCGACGAGGGAATGACCGGTATCGACCCGCGCTACGTGATCAACCGCATCTCCAGCGCGTTGATTCGCCGCGACACCGAGTGCATCAACGCCCTCGACATCCTGCGCTCCCTGAAAGAGGGGTTCGATCAGCATCCCTCGATCACCAAGGAGATGCGTGAAAAGTACCTCAATTTCATCGCGATCGCCCGCCAGGAGTACGATGAGCTGGCCAAGAAAGAGGTGCAGAAGGCCTTCGTCTACTCCTACGAGGAGTCGGCCAAGACGCTCCTCGACAACTACCTCGACAACGTGGAGGCCTACTGCAACGAAACCAAGCTGCGCGACCCGATCACCGGCGAAGAGGTGGAGCCCGACGAGAAGCTGATGCGCTCGATCGAGGAGCAGATCGGCATCTCCGAAAACGCGAAGAAGGCCTTCCGCGAAGAGATCCTTATCCGCATCTCAGCCTATGCGCGCAAAGGCAAACGCTTCGACTACAACAGCCACGAGCGGTTGCGGGAGGCCATCGAGAAGAAGCTGTTTGCCGACCTCAAGGATGTCGTGAAGATCACGACCTCCACGAAGGTTCCCGACGAAAACCAGCTGAAGAAGATCAACGAAGTGACCAAGCGACTGATCGACGAGCACGGCTATTGCCCGATCTGCGCCAACGAGCTGCTCCGCTACGTGGGCAGCCTGCTCAACCGCTAGGGTGGCGCAGACTGGCTCAGAAAGGAGGGAACCGCGATCAACCCGGAATTCATCGTCTCCAAGGACGACTGGTCCCTCCACCGCAAAGGCTATCAGGATCAAATGCGCCATCAGGAGAAGGTGAAAGAGGCCATCCGTGAAAACCTCGGCGACCTGATCACCGAGGAGAGCATCATCCTGTCGAACGGCCGTGACGTCGTCAAGATTCCCATCCGCAGTCTCGACGAGTACCGCTTCCGGTACAACTGGCAGAAACAGCAGCATGTTGGCCAGGGCAACGGCAAGTCCCGCGTGGGAGACGTTATCGCGCGGGACGGCCAGGCGGCAGGACCGGGCAAGGGGAAGGGGGCCGGGGACCTGCCCGGCGATGACTACTATGAAGCGGAGATCACCGTGGCGGAGATCGAGGAGATGCTTTTTGCCGAGCTGGAGCTGCCCAACCTGAAGCAGAAAGAGATGGAGAACCTCGTCGTCGAGGATATCCGGTGGAACGACGTGCGCAAAAAGGGGCTGATGGGCAACATCGACAAGAAACGCACCCTCCTGACGGCCCTCAAGCGCAGCGCCCTAGCCGGCAAGCCCTTCCGCATCACCGTCGACGACCTGCGATTCAAGACATGGGAAGAGGTGGTTCGCCCCCACACCAACGCCGTCGTCATCGCCATGATGGACACCAGCGGGTCGATGGGCACCTTCGAGAAATACTGTGCGCGCAGCTTCTTTTTCTGGATGACCCGCTTTTTGCGCACCAAATACCAGTCGGTGGAGATCGTCTTCATCGCCCATCACACGGAGGCGAAGGAAGTCTCGGAGGAGGCCTTTTTCACCAAGGGGGAAAGCGGCGGCACAATCTGCTCGTCCGCCTACCGCAAGGCGCTGGAAATTATCGACACACGCTATCCCCCTTCCCGGTACAACCTGTATCCCTTCCATTTCTCCGACGGCGACAACCTGACCTCCGACAACGAGCGCTGTGTGCGCCTGGTGAAGGAGCTGATCAACCGGTGCAACCTGTTCGGTTATGCGGAGGTCAACCAGTACCAGAGACATTCAACCCTGATGTCGGCCTACCGGCACATCAAGGATCCCAAGTTCGTCCATTGCATCATCCGCGAGAAGGCCGACGTGTACAAGGCCCTTAAGACGTTCTTCAGCAATCCGCAAACAGCGAATTGACGGGGTGCGCGCGAGGAGGCGATCCGGATGCGCGACGACGAGAAGCGGGCGTTGGAGCGGGCCATCGCCGAGATCACCGAAGTGGCCAAAGGCTTTGGCCTTGATTTTTATCCGATGCGCTATGAGATCTGTCCGGCCGATATCCTCTACACCTTCGGCGCCTACGGCATGCCCACGCGCTTTTCGCACTGGAGCTTCGGGAAGGCCTTTCACCGGATGAAACTGCAGTACGATCTCGGGTTGTCGAAGATCTACGAGTTGGTGATTAACTCCAACCCCTGTTACGCCTTTCTCCTTGAGGGCAATTCCCTCATCCAGAACAAACTGATTGTTGCCCACGTGTTGGCCCACTGCGATTTTTTCAAGAACAACGTGCGCTTTGCCAACACCAAGCGCGACATGGTGGAAAGCATGGCGGCTAGTGCGGAGCGCATTCGCGCCTACGAAATCCAGTACGGCAAACTGGAAGTGGAGCGCTTTCTCGACGCGGCGCTGGCCATTCAGGAGCACATTGATCCGAGCCTCCTGCGGCCCAAGCTGCGGTGGAAACGGCATGAGCCGCCGTTGTCGGAAGAGCCGAAAAAGCCGCGCACACCCTACGACGACCTGTGGAAACTGGATGAAACGGGAGAGGTGCGCGCGGCGAAGCGCGAACCCATCAAGAAACGAAAATTTCCGCCCGAGCCGGAAAAGGATCTGGTGTTGTTCATTGAGGAGTACAGCACCGTTCTCGAGGACTGGCAGCGCGACATCCTTACCATTTTGCGCGAAGAAATGCTCTATTTCTGGCCGCAGTTGGAGACGAAGATCATGAATGAGGGGTGGGCCACCTATTGGCACACCCGCATCATGCGCGAGCTGGACCTCACCGAGGACGAGATCATCGAGTACGCCCGTTTGCACGCCGCCGTCATCCAACCCTCCCGCACCAGCATTAACCCGTATCTCTTGGGTTACCGCATCTTCGAGGACATCGAGCGGCGCTGGGACCATCCCACCGAGGAAGAGCAGCGGCGCTTCGGGCGCAAACCGGGCCAGGGGCGGCGGAAAATCTTCGAGGTGCGCGAGCTGGATTCCGACACGTCCTTCCTGCGCGACTACTTGACCAAAGAGCTTGTGGAGGAACTGGACCTCTATTTGTACGCGAAATCCGGAAACGACTGGGTGATCACCGACAAGGCGTGGGAGACGGTGCGCGACCAGCTCGTCGCGCTGCGGATCAACGGCGGGTTTCCTTACATCACCGTGCAGGACGGCGATTACCTGCGCAACGGCGAGCTGTACCTCAAGCACCATTACGAAGGGGTGGAACTGGACCTCAAGTACGTGGAGAAGACGCTTCCCTACGTGTACCAGCTGTGGGGGCGCTCTGTCCATCTGGAGACGGTGGTGGAAAACCGCGGTGTGCTGTTTACGTATGACGGCAGAAAGGTCCATCGCCGCTTTCTGTGAACCGGGTGCCCATCCCCGCGGGACGGTACATCCGCTTTGTGGGACTGAATTTATATTGATTCTAAAGAAGGAATTTGTTTAAATTAGAGCAGAGGAACTGCGAAAGGAGGGGTTTGGATGGACCGGAAACTGTTGGCCAAGCTCGAAAAGGGGTCGATTCTGCTGTACGAGGACGAACGGGTGGTCGGCAAATTCGTGTGTGACGCGCGAGGGATCTGCCGCTTGTTGCCCGTGACGGATCCCCGCGGGGAGAACGGGGGACGTCCGACGTCCGCGTACGCCGAGAATTGCGACCTCGGTTGGTGTTGAGGACACCCATTGCACCGGGAAAACGTGGTTTGCCCTCGCGATTGGCGGGCTCCCAAGGCAGAGCCCGTTTTTGTTTTGATAAAAAATTATACATTTTTCTGCTGAATTATTTTCCATTTAATTTCCATATTTTTTGGGTTGGTTTGGCGAAAGGGGTATGGTACCTTGGAACTGTCGGCGCGGTCCTGCTGTTTCCTGGCTGACGGGACAAACCTTCCCAAACGGATGGGACAAGCCTTCCGGTCGTTCCGGTTCGGAGGATGCGGAGGGCACGAATATGCCATGAAAATGCAAAGGAGGGATAGCGTGCGCAACCGCGCACGAACGATGCTGAAGACGGTTGGGGCAATCTGTCTGACCACCGGTTTGACGTTTTCGATGATGGTGCCCAGCGCGGGAGCGGTATCCGTTGAAGAGATTTGGAAATCGGTAACGTCGCAAACCGGAAAACCCGGAACCTTTGTTTCCGTCAACAACGGTACGGTTTCCACGGGGACCAGCTCGACGAACGGTTCGCCGACGACGGCTCTGACGCCAAAGGCAGGATCGGCACCGTCCACTTCGACGAACGGTTCGTCGACATGGGAGACACCTTCCACCACTCCGACGAAACCGGCCGCGCCGAAAGCGGAAACGCCAGGCCCGCGCCATGCCTCCCTGGCTGACGCCATCATCGCCACCGGCGAGAAGTATCTCGGCACGCCGTATAAGTTCGGGGCCAACTATGCGCGTGATCGTGCCTTCGATTGCTCGGAGTTCACCCGCGTGGTGTTCGGCAAAAACGGCATCACCCTGCCGCGCAGCTCGCGGCAGCAAGCCCAAGTGGGCCGCACCGTCGCGCTGAATGCCCTGCAGAAGGGTGACCTGATCTTCTTCGATACGTCGTCGGCCCGTGCCGGCATCGACCACGTGGCCATCTACGCGGGCAACGGCAAAATCCTGCACGCCATTCCGCGCGGCGGCGTCCAGTATTCCAGCTTCTCCGGCTACTGGGTGCGTACGGCCGTGACGGCCAAGCGTGTGATCCAGTGAGCAAAGCCACGCCCTCTGCCATTTACGGCAGAGGGCGTTTTCGTTTGAACGGCTGTTCCCAGTGGGGTTTTTACGCGTGTCTCGACGTGTCCACGTCTTCTGGCCGCCAGTCACCGCACCCGAGCCACAGTGTCGGCTTTCCGGTGGGGCCGGTGAACAGGTGAAAGGCGACCATGCCGAGGGAAAAGCAGGTTTTCAGGCTGGGGACATTGTCCACAGCGACACGGACATACAGTTTGCCGAGGCGGCGGATGACCGCGGCGGTCAGGGCCTTGGCGATGCCGCGCCGGCGGCAGGCGGAGTGGACGACGATGAGCGACTCACTCCGCCCGAAGTCTTTGGCGGCAAGGCATCCGGCGATCCTGCCTCTATCCGTTCGGGCAAGGACAATGAGGGTACCGGGCTGGTTGAGCTCACTGGGTTTCAGATCGCGCAGCCAGCGGATGGCGCGGTGGGTGATGCGTCGGTCCCCGTGGCGATGCACCAATGCGAGTACGAGCGGGCGCAGCCGCGGCCACTCCGCGGGGGTGACCACACGGATCTTCATTGCGGCGTGCCTCCAGTGCGAAAGCCGGCGGCCCATTGGGCGTAGCGGATGCGCGTTTCCAGGGCGCGACGCTGGATGGTTGGTTCGTCGAAGGTCATCGGTTTGGCGTTGGCCTCAAAGAACCACAGCTTGCCGTGGCGGTCGACCCCAAAGTCCATCGAACACTCGGCCAGACCGGGCATGTGCCGTTCGAGGGTGCGCGCGACGGCTAGGGCCACCGCTCTGAGCTGGTCCTGAACGTGGAAAGCCGCTTGGGACGGGAGCGCCCGTGCCAGCAGGAGACGGGGGTTGCCGATGTGCCCGCCTTGGGGCACATGGGTGGTAATGCCGCCCGCGGGTGCAACCCGAGCGCCGACGCCGGTGAGCTGCCACTGGCCGCTGCCATCCTTTTGCACGAGTGCCCGAAGGTCGAAGCGCTGCCCGTTGACATTCGCCAGCTCGATGCCTTGCTGGATCAGATACGGCACGTCGCCGATCCACCGCCGGCACCAGGATGCCAGCTCTTCAAAGCGGCGGAAAACGGCGGTCTTCCGCGTCCCGTTGGTCGATTGCCCAATCGCTTCATAGCCTGCGGGGGTTTTCGTGACGCGCAGGATGCCCACGCCGGCTTTTCCGCCGCACGGTTTGAGGTAGACCGTCGGGTAGCGCGCCAAAAAGGCGCGCAACGTCCCCAGGGTGGCGCGCGCCGTGTCGGGGAGGAGGGCGCGCAAGGATTTGGCGGTGCCCAGCCATTGCGTGAGCTGCCATTTGTCAAAGAAGCTGCGGTTGAACAGATGGACGCGTTTCGTCAGCCACGTGAGGAAGGCTTGTACGCCGGGCCGTTGTTCCCACTGGCGATAGGGAATGCGGTTGTACACCACGTGGGGCAGCGGGAGCGGGGCCTCGATCCATCTGCCGCGATGGGGCAGCCGACCCGTGACGGTCATGGTGGTGCGGTCCACGTCGTCCGGGGTAAACACGAAGGCGATGCCCCCGAGCCGGCGTGCTGTTTGGCAGATGGCCGCCAAATGGCCGTGGTTTCCGCGCAAGCGGCCCTGGGCATCGCGCAGGGTGAGGATGCCCAAAAACGGGCCGATGCGGATGCGCTCGGGTTGGGGGTCGAGGAGGATGCGGCTGCGCCAGTGGCGCGAGCCGGACGGGGCGTCGGCCGGCCAGCGGCTGTGCACGTCAGCGGGCCACGGCTGGTCGAGGGCGCCGGCCACGAGGGGCCGGCCGGACAATGGGAGGGTGGGACGGATCACATGCCACCGGTGGTCGGACAGGGAGAGCACCACGTGCGCGTGAGGCGCCATAAACGTCCTCCTTTCGAAGGGGTTGCGGTGGCGGCGTTCGGCATGCCGGTCAAGCAAAATGGGCCAAGTACATGGCGTATTCGAGGAGGGCCTTTCGAGAGAGGCGGTCGGCCTCGCGCATGCTCGGGTGGTGGAACACCGAACGTCCCGGCTTGGCGTTGGCTTCGAACATCCACACGTTTCCCGCGCGATCGACGCCGAGATCAAAGCCGAGTTCCCCGACAGGGGCGGAGAAGGATTCCTCCAGCGCGCGGGCCAGACGCAGCGCAGTCTGTTCAATCCGCGTCAAGACGTGGGCTGCTTGTTCGCCGAAGGCCGCGCGGAGCACCGTTTCCGCTTCCATCAGCCTTCCCCCAGTACGCAGGTGGGTGGTGACGCAGCCCGGCCCCGCCACCTTGGCGCCGACGGCGACCACCATCCACTGATCGGCACGGGTTTTGTGGGCGTGCACGCGAAAGTCCACCGGGCGACCGTGGACGGTAATCAGCTGGATGCCTTGCTGGGCGATGTATCGGGGAAGTCTCGGGGTGAGGCCCAAGCGGCGCAACGCCTCGCCGACGCTCGAAAATCGGTAGAGGAGGTTTTTTTCTCCTCGTCGAAAGCGGACCAAGAGTCCCCAGCGCGGATGGCGCAGAAACAGGTAGATCCCAAGCCCCAGGCTCCCGCCGGCCGGTTTGAGGTAGACGCGAGTATGGGTGTGCAGCAGCCGGACAATGTCCGCCACCGTGGGCATGAAGACCGTTTCCGGCAAAAGGGGGCGGATATCGGCAAAGCGGAGCAATCGCTGGTGGATTTCCCATTTGTGAAAGAATCCGGGATTGAAGATGGGGATGGCGAGGGCGCGGAGGCCGCGCTTGGCGTGTTGGACGGCTTCACGGGCTTCCGCCGTGCGGTTGGGCACGCGATCGTAGACGACGTCGGGAAACGGCGCCCAACCGGTGTGCCATTGTCCTCCCCGCCAGTAGGAGGCGCGTACGCGCCGGTTTTCCCAGTCGATATCCGCCGGTGTGAAGACGTAATAGAGGCATCCCACTTCCGGACCCATCGCCAGCAGGTGGCGGAAAAAGGGGCTGCGCAGGCCAAAAGGTTGATCGGGGCGGGGCATGCGGCCGGTCGTGAGGATGCCGACGACCGGTCCGAGGCAAAGGGTGTCGTCGCTGACCTGCAGGTGAACCGGACCGCCGTGGGGGACGACCAACTCGTTCCATACCGGTGTGCCGAGTACGGCGGTGGAGGCGGATCCCCGATGCTGGCGCAGGGTGACGAGGATCGACCGCTGGCCCAAGCGCACGGACAGCGTTTGGCCAGGCGCGAGGTTCAGGGAACGCAGAACGGGCGACGAGAGGTACACAACCGGTTTGGCGATCGCATGGCGCTGGAGGGCGACGCGAATCGTGCTCATGAAAAGCGGCCTCCTGTACGTGGGGGACTCGCCGACAGCCAGCGGGCGTATTCCAAGGGGCGCAACACCGACAACTGTGCGGCTTTCCGATCGCCCGTGTGCCAAAAGGAAGCACGCCCGGGCTTGGAATTGACCTCCAGGATCCACACGCGGCCGTCGGGTTCGATGCCCAAGTCAATGCCGAGCTCAAACAGCCGCCCGTGGAGCGCTTCCAGGTGGCGGGGCACGATGGCGGCGATGGTGTGGACCTGTTCGGTGATGGCGGCCACCGTTTGGGGAGGATAGTGAGCGTCCAGGAACGGTTTCGTGGCCAGTGCGGTCCCGCCGCCGTGGAGATTGGCGGTCAGGCTGCCGGGTTGGCCGGCGCGCACGGCAGTTCCCGTCAGCTGCCAGGTGCCCGTACCGTCTTTTTGCACCAGCACGCGGAGGTCGAAGGGGGTTTGGTTGGCGGTGTGCAGGGCAAGGTATGGCTGGATAATCAGGGAGCTGGAGCGGTGCAGCGGCAAAAGATGTGCCCACAGTGCCTCGATGCTGGCGATGTGCAGGGCCACGGGGCGGTTGCGGCTGTCCCGGCCGACCACGTGCCATCCGCCTCCCTCTGGTTTCACGCGAAGCACGCCCCGTCCCTGCGCCCCGCCGCGCGGTTTGACAACGATGCTTCCGTGACGGCGAAGCCAAAGGCGGAGCTGTGCCGCCGTGGATAAGGGAGCCGTTTCCGGCAGATAGGGCCGCAGCGCGGGTGCGGTGCGCAGCATTCGGTAGACGGCCCATTTGTGTGGCAGGCCGTGGCCGAGGAACGTGACGTGGGGCAGGGCCTTGATCGCCGCCACGAAAGGCGCAAGGCGACGGTATGCGGCGCGACTGGGGTAGTAGCAGCGATCGTACAGCAAGGCGGGCAATTCGACGGACGCGCGTTGCCATTGCCCCTTTTGCCAGCCGTAACCGGAGGCGTGCCGCGTGCCCGGGTGAACGGACCGCGGATCCAGGACCAGTACCTGGATCTTGCGTTCCTGCCCAGCTTTCGCCAATTGCGTGAAAAACGCCCCTTCGGCAAAGGGGAAGGGTGCGGATGTGGCCCTCGTGGCGAAGGAAAGAACACCTAGCGCAATCCAGGTGGCCATGTTGGTTCGCTCCTCGTGATCTGTTGGCGGTACACGTACCATGCATAATCGGCCAGGCGGAGGGCGGAAGGTCGCGGGCGGGGTAACGCCGCAGGCGATCCCGGTTCGTCCGGCCGTTCCTCGGTTTTTGACGGCTTGGCGTTGGCTTCAATGACCCATATTTTCCCATGTACATCGACGGCCAGATCGATCCCCAGCTCGGCGAAGTGTCCCGGTATGGTCTGCTCGATGCTTTTGGCCACGAGAAGGGCTTTTTGGCGCAGGGCGGTGAGCGACGGGCGTGGGGCCGAAAGGGGCAAGGCTTGTGTCAGCGCCTGTGCAGCTGGAAGGGATGCCCCGCCGCGGGCGAGGTTGGTCACGATGCCACCGGCCGGACCGGTGCGCGCCACGATCGAGGTGACGCCCCACGCACCGGTTCGCCCTTTTTGCACCAGCACGCGAAAGTCGACCGGTGCTTGCTGGTAGGTGAGGAACAGGAGCCCCTGTTGCACGAGATACGGCCGTTTGCCGAGCCGAGGCACCAAAAACTGCGCCGCCTGTGCCCAACGCGAAAAGACGCGTCGTATCGTGCCCGACAGCGTGGTGTACGAGACCACAAACCGCCGGCGCTCCTTGCTGATGCGGTAGATGCCCCGCCCCAAGCTGCCGTTTGACGGCTTGAGGTAGACGAGGCCATAGCGGTCGAGCAATTCCTTAACCGTGGCCGGTCCCTGATAGAAGCGCGTATCGGGCAAATGCGGTGCCAGTTCAGGAACGGCGGCCAGCTTGCGATGTACCGTCCATTTGTCGAGAAACCGTTCGTTGAAAATGGCCACGCCGCCGTTTCGCAACTGAAGAAGGAGCTTTTGGCTGGCGGCGGTCCCTTCGCTGAGCCGGGACGAAAGCCGGTTGTAGACAGCGTGCGGCAGGGGCAGGTGGACGCGGTGAAAGGCGTTGTGGCGGTAGATCCATCCACAAATGGTGGACGGGTTGGTTGCGACGTCCTCCGCTGTAAAGGCGTAGACCAGCATACCGTGCCGCGCGCCGCTGGCGATCAGTTCGAGAAAGAACGGGGTAAAATGACCAAAGGGGCGCGCCGGTTCGTTTTCGTACGCCCGGGAGACCAACACCCCCAGGATTGGCCCGAGATCGAGGCGATGCTCGTCTCGGAAATACACAATGTGCGCCAAGCGCGGTCCCGGAAGGCACAAGGTTTGCGCGAGCGGCTGGTTGAGGCGGATGAGTGCCGTCGAGCTGCCGCCGATGGCCACCGCCGCTGCTGCTTGGCGCGAGCCAAAGGAGACGCGCAGGGGAAGCGAGGTCGAAAGGGCCATACGCTTCGCCAGGCTTTGGGGAAAGATGATGGTGGGGGGTTTCCCGGTATCCGCATCGATTTGGATGAACACGCGCATCACGAGCATGACGCCACCGTCCCCTTCTTTGTCTCCCGATTGGCTACTGTATCGTATGTAGGCTTGCGCGGGCCGGTGCGCGGATCGGGCTCGACCATGAGGAGGCGCTGCGGTGAACGAAGTGCTGGGGATTGGATTTGGGACGCTCATGGGGGCGTTTATTGGCGGGGCTACCAATTACCTGGCGATTCGCATGTTGTTTCGGCCGCACAGGCCGTGGCGGATTGGGCAGTGGACCCTGCCGTTTACCCCCGGCCTGATTCCCAAGCGACACGGTGCGTTGGCCCGGCAGCTGGGGGAACTGGTGGCCCGCCACCTCGTCACCGCCAAGGGGCTGCGGCGGGCCATGGCCAGCCCGGCGTGGCGTAACGCCGTCACCGCGTGGGTCCGTAGGTGCCTGCGCCGCGCCCTGACCGACGAGCGTCCGCTGTGCGACATTGTAGCGGCCTTGCCGGGCGAGGTGCGGCGGACAGGGCTGCGGCTCTTTTTACGTCTCGTGCGCGAGGGGGAAACGGTGGCAACGGCGGTCCTCCGGCGCCGGCTGGTGGGCGCGGGCGCGCAACCCATCGGCGCGCTCGTGCCGCCAAACGTGCGGGTGGGGGTGGAGCGGCTGGCCGAGCGGGCAGCACCGCATGTGGCGCGCCTGCTGGCGGATTTTCTGGCCAGCGAGAAAGGACGGCGGGCGCTGGCCCGGATCGTTCGGGAGGCGGTTGCCCAACGTGGCGTGGTGGGGGCGCTTGCCGGTGCCCTGCTGCCGGAGGAGCGGGTGGCGCTTGGATTGTCCCGCGTCCTCGCGGACAGGTTGAGGCGACCGGCGGCGGAGGATGCGCTGGCCCGCCTGCTGCGCGCGCTGGTGACCGAGCTCTGGCGGTGTCCGGCGGTGACGTTTGTCACGATGCTGCCGGAACGGCCCGGAAGCCACCTGGTGACGCGCCTCCTTCGCCTGCTGGCCTCTCCCCGTTGGGCAGAGGTGACTTTGGCCGAGATGGGCCGCCTCTTGCCCGCCCGGGTGGTGGACGTGTGGATCCCTGCCGCCGTGCTGGCGATTCTTGACGGGCTTGCCGCGCGCGCAGACCGGCTTCTCGGGTCGCTGCCGCTGGCCGAAGCGGTTCGAGAGGAAGTGGAAGCCTTCTCGCTCCCGGAACTGGAGGCGCGGATCGTCGAGGTGGCCGGACGTGAACTGCGGTGGATCACCTGGATCGGGGCCGTGATTGGCGGCGTGGTTGGTGCGGTGCAGACGGTCATCCTGTGGGGACTGGGATAGGCCGTGCGGCGGAACGCAACAAGGCTACGGAGCAGGAAACGGGGCATGGATCGCGAAATTAGAGAATAGCGTGAACGTGGAAAGCAAACCGGAAACACGCCGTTTCGGGAGGGATCGTCATGGAACTGGTGTACCACGGGCACAGCTTTGTGGAGGTGCGCCACGAAGGGAAAACCATCCTCATTGACCCGTTTGTCACGGGCAACCCGCTGGCCAAGGTGCAGCCGGAAGAGCTGTCCGCCGATTTCATCCTGCTCACCCACGGCCACGGCGACCATGTGGGGGACGCGGTGGCCATCGCCAAACGCACTGGGGCGACGGTGGTGGCCGTCTTTGAGCTGGCCACCTACCTGTCTTGGCAAGGGGTTTCCGTCCATCCGATGCACATCGGGGGGGCGCGCGATTTTGGAGTCTTTCGCGTGAAGTTTACCCCCGCGTTTCACGGGTCGAGTTTTGTGGAGGAGGAGGGACGCCGGATCGTCTACACCGGGATGCCGGCGGGCATTCTGCTGTCTCTTGGAGGCAAGACGATCTACCACGCCGGGGATACGGCGCTCTTTGGCGACATGAAGCTGATTGGCGAGCGGCATGCGCCGGACGTGGCGTTCTTGCCCATCGGTGACAACTTCACGATGGGGCCCGAGGATGCGCTCTTGGCCGCGGAATGGGTGAAGGCCAAGACGGTGGTGCCCATCCACTACAACACCTTCCCGCTCATCGAGCAGGATGCCCACGCCTTTGTTCAGGCGCTGAAGGAGAAGGGCATTAACGGCGTGGTGTTGGAAAGCGGGCAGTCGCTGACCCTGTGACTGCTGCGAGGGTGGGGGATATGCGTTAGGAATCGGGGGAGGGAGCGCGTGAGCCGGGAGGCGTACATCGAGCGGTGGTTTGTGCGGGAAGACGAGGTGCTGCGCGCGGTGCGCGCGGGGATTGCCGCGCGGGGATGCCGGAGATTTCCGTGACGCCCCGGTTGGGGCGGCTGTTGCATTTGCTCGTGAAGCTGGTCGGGGTGCGACGCGGGGCATCCGCGCGTTTCATGAGCGCCTGGTCTCCCATCCGCGCCTGGAGGCCACGTTGCTACCCCTCGACGACGGGTTCGCGGTGGCGCGCGTGAAAGCCGAGGCGACTGAAAACATCCGCGTCCCGGATTGACGCGGGGCAATACCGGCGGGCAAGACGTGGAGATCCGGCGCGTCAAGCCGGTGCGCGTCTTGCCCGCCGTCATGCTGTTACCGGATCATGAGGTCGACAGCCAGTGCCCCGGCGATGCCGGCGGCCACGACGAGGAGGAGATGGGCACGACGCCATGCGAGGGCTGCTGCCGCCAGCGCGCCAACGGTGGCGGATGCGGGATGCCCCGTGGCGGTGAACACCCCGGGCACGATGAGGGCGCCGAGGGCGGCGTAGGGGAGGAAACGGAAAAAACGCTCCACAACCGGCGACCACGCGCGCCCCGGCAGGAAAACGAGCGGCAACATGCGCGGCAGGTAGGTCACCAGTCCCATCGCTGCAATGAGGGCCAGCAGGGCGGTTGTGTCGTTCACGGTCTTACCTCCTTGGTGGACGTTGCCGCGTTCTGGGGATGGGGGATTCCTTGCCCCGCGGAAACCTTCTTCTTCGTGGCGGCTGAGGACGCGCGCGGTTTCTTGCCGCCTTCGCGGTCCTCCATGAGGACGGTGCCCACGGCGGCGCCGACGACGGTGGCCAGCACGATGCGCCAGCCTGGCGATAGCGGCACGGCAGTGAGGGTGGCCAAGGCGGCGTGGGTGAGGGCGGCTGTGGCGGCGACGGCGGCCACGGAGCGGGAGATGCGCATCGGCGGGATCACAAGGCCGAGAAACATGGCGTACAGGGCGATGCCCAGGCTGGCTTGCAACGCCTCGGGAAGGGCTGCCCCGGCGACCAGCCCGAGGGCCGTGCCGATGTTCCACGCGGTAAAGGCGATGGTACCCAGTCCCAGCAGGAAGGCGGGGCGCAGCGTGGCGTCCGGCTCGAGGGACGCGACGGCAAAGGTTTCGTCCGTCACGCCGTAGGCCACGAGCGCGCGCAGCGGTTTCGGCACGCCCGGCTCGATGCGCCGGGAAAGGGCTGCCGTCATGAGCAGGTGACGCAAGTTCAGGAGGAACGTGGTCAGCACGATTTCGCTCCACGCCACGCCCAG
>PKQU01000153.1 GCA_017577925.1 Bacillota bacterium | reverse complement strand
ACGACTTGGATGATGTCCACGCGTCGCCCCTCCTACGAGAAGAGGAAGACCCGTTTGATCTCTTGGAACAAGTCGTTCAGAAACTGGATAACCATGAACAAGACGATGATGAACCCGATCAGTGTGACCCAATGGGCGATGTCCTCTTTCCCCGCCTGCTTCAGCACGGTGTGAATGATGGCGATGATGATCCCGATGCCGGCGATCTGAAAGATGGCGTTCACGTCATAGCCCATACCCGCACCTCACATCCCCCATCAGTACATGAGCAACACAACGAGGAGACCCGTCAGGACGCCGAGGCTTTTGGCCATCTTCTCGTACCGGCGCTGATCTTCCCGCGCTATGGCTTCCTCGGCCCGCAGGTGGGCGCACGCCGCGGCGATGTGCCGCTGCTGGTGCAGGCGATCAGAACGGCCCAGCGTCGCGGCCAGCTCAAGCAGAATGGCCCAGTCGCCCTCCTTCAGCGCCAGCGCCCCACGGTATTGCTGCACCGCCCGTTCCCAGCACAGCCGGTTGTCCGCACCGTCCATCTCCTCGAGGTTGGCCGCCGCCTGCCCAAACAGGTCGGCAAGGGGCCCGCGAAAGCGCTCGGCCAGGTGGCGCAGCGCAAAGGGAAGCGGCGTGCTGCGGTAGACGATCTCCGTCTCCAACACGCGCAGCATCTGTTCAAGTTGCAGAAGCTGACGCGGTCGGAGGGCCAACTGGCGGGCGACGAGAAAGCCGAAGGCGGCGCACGAGCCGAACACCATCACCGCGCCGATCAGCTTGAGCATGGGATCGCCTCCCGTGCCAGGCGGCGAAACTGGCCGTCGTAAACGCCTTCCACGGTCCCGGGACCCTTTCGGCGGCTCAGCACGACGAAGCGGTCAAAGGCCCCCGACTGCACGATGGCCGACAGCACCGGGCGACGGGCCACATCGTTCAAGTCCTGGCCATGGGCGGTCACGAGGAGGACGACACCGGCGCCGGCCGCCTCCTGCACGGCCAGCGCATCTTCCCGGCGTCCCAGCTCGTCTGTGACCAGCACCTCGGGCGACATGGCGCGGATCATCATCATCATCCCTTCCGCCTTCGGACAGCCGTCCAGCACATCCGTGCGCACGCCCACATCCAGCGTGGGGACTCCGCGGACACATCCGGCGATCTCCGAGCGCTCGTCCACCACGCCCACCTTGCGCGGACAAAGCCCCAGCTCGGGTACGCCGTTGGATACCATCCGTACCAAGTCGCGAAGCAAGGTGGTCTTGCCGCACTGCGGAGGCGAGACGATCATCGTGCTGAGCAGGCGGCCGCCGGTTAGGAGGAGGGGCAGCACCCCTTTTGCCGCCCCCGGCCGCTCGCGGGCGATGCGCACATTGAACCCGGCGATGTCTCGCAGGTGGCGCACGCGGCCGTTTTCCACTACCGCTTTGCCGACCAAGCCCACGCGGTGGCCACCGGCAACGGTGACAAAGCCGCGCTGCACCTCTTCTTCGAAGGCGTAAAGCGAATAGTGGCTGAGCAGGTTAAGCGTCTGAAGGCAATCCTCTTCCGACACGTGATAGGCTCCCTGGGGCCGCACCACCGGGCGGCCGTCGGGGGAGACGAAGGCAAAGCCGTCGGCGGTGACCACCTCGAGGGGCCGACGGGCACGCATCCGGATTTCCTCGATCCGCTCCGCCCAGCCGGAGGGCATCCGCTGCAGGCACGCACGAACGGTTGGCGCCAACACGCGAAGTACCGTCTGGACCATTTTTCCTCCTCCTGTCTGCGGCGGGTCCCTGCGCGCGAGGGACAGGGTGGACTTACCTCATCTTTATGGAATGCTTGGCCCCGGTATGACGCTCCGCTCGCCGATAAGCAGGAAACGCCCGAAGGCCGCAAAAAAAAGGCGGGAACGCACGTCCCGCCTGGCGGTCGGTTGTCGTCGATCGGAGGCTTACGCGTGCACCGGCTGTCCCTCGTGATCCGCACGCGGGGCGTCGTCTTCCCGCTCCGCCTCCTCGACGCCGTCCACCGTCAGCAGCGTCTCCCCGCACGCCGGGCAACAAACCTCGTCCACGTCGTCGGCGGTCAACACGTCGTCGTCGAAAAGGACCGTCTCCTCGCAGTTCGGGCATTCGAGGGCCAGTGCGTCCGCGTCCTCTTCCTCCTCGTCGTCGCCGTAGACGTAGACCTCCAAGTCGGCCAGGTCCTCATCCAGCGCCTCCAGGTGTGCCTCCTGGTCGTCGACGCGCACTTCCAGCTCGCGCATCCGTTTCGCCATCTGGTCCATGACCCGGATCACTTCGTCCAGGATTCGCCCCTCGGGGCCCTTCACGCCCACGCCTTCCGCCAATCCACGCAAGTAGGCCACGCGCGCTTCCAGCTGTTCCACGGCTGCCAAACCTCCTTGGGATCTTGGCCTGATCCCCTGCAAGCGGGGATCTCCCGTTAGTATCCCCGGACCGTGGAACGTGATCGAAGGCAATCATTCCCGCGAGATGCTGACCTGCGCGTCGGGCACACTACGCGCGAAGGCCCATCAGGATCAGGGCCACACCGGACAGGATGAGGAGCAATTTCTTGAGCGGAAGGGAGTCGGCAAGGCCGATCAGCCCGATGGCCGTCGTTGTGATCAGCACCAGCGGCCCGACGAGCGCCAACACGGAATTGAGCGCAAGGGCTTTTTCCACTTGGTTCCATTTGAGCATGACGGCAGCGGCAATCAGCTCCGTGCTGCCGGACAACAGGCGAAGAACGGCCATGCCGAACACGGATTTGTCCAGCTCCGACATGTTGATCCCCCGTTCTTCCGTGGTGTCGCGTTGTTTCGGTTACGGCCCCCCTCGTCCAAAAACGTATGCGTCCGTTCCGGCAAACTTGTCATCCGCAAACCTTTGCTCCACGGCGGTGAAACGGCGTGAACAGTCCTGCCCTTGCCTTGGCCATGCTGAGCACGGTGCCGTTCATCATGGTCCTCGGAAACTCCATGTTGATTCCCGTTTTGCCTCAAATAAAAGAAGCACTGCATTTGACTTCCGTGCAAGTGAACCTGCTCATCACCTTGTTCTCGATACCGGCCGGGCTGGTCATTCCCGTCGCCGGAATACTGGCTGACCGCTTCGGGCGGAAAGCGGTAATCATCCCCGGTCTTCTCCTTTATGGCGCCGGTGGCGTGGTTGCAGGCCTGGCCGCCACGCTGGCCGCCCAACCCTACCCGTGGATCGTCGCCGGGCGCATTCTGCAGGGGCTGGGTGCAGCCGGCACCGCCCCCATCGCCATGGCCCTGACCGGCGACCTGTTTTCCCGCCGGGAGCGAAGCCGGGCCCTCGGCGTATTGGAAGCGGCCAACGGCATCGGCAAAGTGCTCAGCCCCATTTTCGGTTCCCTCCTTGCCCTTCTCGCCTGGTATGCGCTCTTTTTCGCCTTCCCCGCCTTGTGCATCCCGGCGGCGCTGGGCATCGCCCTCTGGGTGCGCGAAACGCACAAGCGGGGGGACGCGCCGAGCCTGTCCCGCTACAAACGCGACCTTGCGCGCATGTGGAAGCGGCAGCGGAGCTGGCTGCCCGTTGCCTTTTTGGCCGGGGCCGTGACACTGTTCACCCTCTTCGGAACCTTGGTCTACCTCTCGGATATTCTCGAAGACCGTTACCGCATCGACGGTGTGAAGAAAGGTTTCGTGTTGGCCATCCCCCTGCTCGCCATGAGCGCCACCGCCTACGGAACCGGTGTCTTCCTGCAACGTCGCGCGCGCTACCTGAAGCGGCTGATCGTCGCGGGCCTCCTGCTCCTCGGCGCCGCCACCGCCCTCGCTCCCTTCATGGAGAGCAGGTTCGGGTTGGTAACCGTGCTGTCGGTGGGAGCAGTAGGGGCAGGGCTGGTGCTCCCCGGCTTGAACCTGTTGATCACCTCGGCCGTCGGTCCACAGGAGCGCGGCCTGGTTACCGCCTTGTACGGCAGCGTGCGCTTTTTGGGCGTCGCCGCCGGTCCGCCGCTGTTCGGGGCGCTGCTGAAATGGAAGATTCTGCTCTTCGGAATGGTGGCGGCGCTGGTGCTGTTCATCGGTTTCCTGGCGCTGCGGCGGATCGGGCACGCCACACGTTTGCGCGGCCACAACGGCGAGATGCGCACGCTGCTTCGGAAGCCCGCACCGGTCCTGCTCAAGTGACGGCGGGACAGCGGCCCGCATACACTGGCCTCGCAACAGGTTCATGCAAGGAGGCGAATGCGGTGGAACGCTCCGTCTCGCCGCTCTGGAGCCGGGAGCTGGCTGACCTCTCGGCCTGCCGCCCCCCGAAACCGCGCCAGCGCGGCCTGACCATGGTTCTGGACAAGGGGATGGGCCTGGCCCAGTTTGCCGACTGGCTCCAGACGGTCGGCGACCACGTCGACATCGTCAAATTGGGGTTTGGCACCGCCGCGCTGTACCCCATCGACGTGCTGCAACGCAAAATTCGCCTCGCCGCCGAACGGGGCGTGCAG
>PKQU01000152.1 GCA_017577925.1 Bacillota bacterium | reverse complement strand
CGGCGCCGGAGATGGCCAAAGGTACTGCTCTCGTTTTTCCTTATGGTCATTCTATCCGTCGGGGCCTATGCCGGGTATTTGTATTGGAAAATGGAACGTGCGCTGCAGAAGATCACCCAGCCGTCGCCACCGGGGACGTCCGTGGTGAGCATACCAACCGACAGCCGCATTACCGAAAAGCCGTTTGCCGTGCTGTTGCTGGGGAAAGATACGCGTGCCGAGACGGGATCGCTGAACACGGATGTCATCATCGTCGGCGTGGTCAATCCGAAGATGCACAAGGTAACGCTGGTGTCGATTCCGCGAGATACCAAGGTGAAGATTCCCGGGCTGCGCGCGCCACACAAAGCCAACTACGCCTTCGCCTACGGCGAATGGAAGAAGGAACGGGCCCTGCAGCGCGGCGAGGTGCCCGAGGTAGACGGTCCGACGATGGCCAAGGAAACCGTCGGCCGGCTCCTAGATATCCCGATTGACTACTACGTGCTGATCGATTTTGAGGGCTTTGTGAAGGCCGTTGACGCCCTCGGCGGAGTCGACATTGAGGTGGAGCGTGACCTTGTCTATCATGACCCAACGGATGGGACGCGCATCAACCTGAAGAAAGGGTTCCAGCACCTCGATGGCGAGGAGGCGCTTGGTTACGTTCGCCACCGCTTGGACGACCGCGGCTGGCGATACTACTCCAATGACTTTGAACGCAATGTGCGCCAGCAGAAGGTGTTGCGCGCGTTGGTGGAAAAGGCCCAATCCATCGGCGTGTTAACAGCCCTCGCCGAGCTTCTGGATGTGGCCGGCGAACACATTCGCACCGACCTGACACCGTCGCAGATGAAAGCGCTGGCGTGGACCTTCCGCAGCGTGAAGGACGAGGATATCTTCAGTCTGACCCTCGACGGTACCTATTGGGACCGCGATTCCGGATTCACCATCATTCCGCGTGACACCCTCGACCGTGTCAGCCACATTCTCCAGGCCGAACTGGCCGGGAAGATGGTGACGGCGGCGCAGAAGCCGTGAGCGAGAGCGGGCAGCCCATCTGTGGAGCGGGATCGCCATCTATGGTAAACTAGAGGAAACCGCGCAGGGGAGGAGGGCGCCCATGACCGAACCGCTTTCGACGTCGTTGACCCCGGAACTGGTAACGCTGCTGGCCAAGGAGCATCTCGTGCTCTTGGCGACCGTTGACGAAACGGGCGCGCCAAACGTCAGCGCCATCTCGTGGGTGTACGCGCCGGATGCACGTCGCGTGCGGTTTGCCGTGGCCAACCGCTCGCGGATCGTGGAGAATGTGCGGCGAAACAGCCGGGTGGCGCTGGCCGTGTTTGCCCACGAATCGATCTTGTCCATTTCCGGCGAGGCGCGCATCCTGCAGGAGACGATGGAGGGGGTGCCCCTCAAGCTGGCGCTGGTGGAGGTCGCTGTATCCGAGGTACGCGACGTCATGTTCTATGGGGCGAAGGTCGCTGTCGAGCCCCGGTATGAGAAGACCTACAACCCGCAGGCGGCGGCCAAACTGGATCAGCAGGTACTGGAAGCGATGAAAAAAGCCTAGTCGGTGCATGGGCCGACTGGGCTTTTGTGTTTGGGCATCGGTTGTTTTCCTGCGGGACAGGGCGTCAGCGACCCGGTGGTTTCGGTTCCGGGGTTTGATTCAACCGCTCTTGTGATTCGCGATCGGCGGGCCGTTCGCGCCGTTCCACTTCCCGTGTCGGTTGGGGAACGATCCGACCGACGATGTCGGCCAATTCCTCGGCGACGCCGCCGATGGGCCGCCCCCGGCGAATGTCGGCGGCCATCTCACGCAACCGCTGGACAATGTCCGGATCGGCCGTGACGATGGCGTTGGCCCCCTGAGGGTCTTCTTTCAGGGCTTCGGCCACGGTGTACTTGATGGTGCCCACTCGGGAGCGGTCCAGCGTGGCGCTGACGTCGATTCCCACGACGGCAAACTTGCCGGCCACCACGGCGGTCGCGTCCTGCACACCGGGAACTTTTACCGCCAGGCGGACCAGCCGCTCGGCCGTGGCTTGCGCACTCTGGTTTTTCGGTGCTGCCGGTTGTGTCTGGCGCACACGGACGTCTTCGTTCGGTGCCTGGGGAGGAGCCGCTTCGTTGGCGGGCGGTTCGTTGGCCGGTCGACAGCCGGCAAGGGCGACCATCAACAGGCCGATGACGAGGAGATTTCGCATACCGGGATCGTCCTTTCCTGCGGAGTCCTTGTCGGTTGTAGTATGGGCCGGGGGATTTTTGTTCATGTATTGGGAATGCGCGCGGCATCCAATCCAAGCCGTATAGAACGGCATACGCTATACTACGCTGTACTAGGGGTGGATGGGCAAGGGGTTTGACCATTTGTTCTGTAGGGGGCGAAAGGATTGAAAATTTACGTGCTCGATACCAGCGTCCTGTTGCACGATCCGCGGGCTATCTTCGCGTTTAACGAAAACGAGGTGGTGATCCCGGCCGTCGTGTTGGAGGAAGTGGACGCCAAAAAACGGCTCATGGACGAGCTTGGCCGCAATGCGCGGACGGTGTCCCGCCTCATCGACAGTCTGCGGGCCCGCGGCCCGCTGCACAGCGGCGTGCCCCTCGAAAATGGCGGGCGGTTGCGGGTCGAACTGAATCACCGGTCTTTTGCCAAAATGCAGGAAATTTTCCTGGAAGCGACCAACGACAACCGCATTTTGTCCGTTGCCCTCAACCTCCAGGAAGAGGCGGCCAAGCACGATCCGCCGCCGCCGGTGATCCTCGTCAGCAAGGATGCGTTGGTGCGGGTAAAGGCAGACGCGTTGGGATTGCGGGCGGAAGATTACCGTTCGGACCGGGTGGTTCAGGACGACGCCTTGTATACCGGGTATGCCGCGATCTACGTGGAACCGGACGTGTTCGACGTGCTGTACCAGCACGGCAAGGTGCCCACCGCCCAGCTTGCCTCATCGAGCACGAGGTTGTACCCCAACCAATTCCTCATCCTCCGCAGCCTGGCCGGCGGTTCCGCCTCAGCCGTGGTGCGCGTGTCCGCCGGGTGCGAATGGGCGCACCTCCTGCCGTCCAGCCAGGAGCCGGTATGGGGGATTCGACCCCGGAATGTGCAGCAGAAGATGGCCCTATCCCTGTTGCTGGATGACGAGATTCCCCTTGTCACCCTGACCGGAAAGGCCGGAACCGGAAAGACGCTGTTGACGCTGGCCGTCGCCCTGCACAAGGTGGAGGAAGAACGGCGTTACCAGCGGCTCCTCGTCGCGCGTCCCGTCGTGCCTCTGGGCAAGGACATCGGGTATTTGCCGGGAGAGAAGGAGGAAAAACTGCGCCCGTGGATGCAACCGATTTACGATAATTTAGAATATTTGTTTAATGCAAAGCAGCGCCGCGACCTGGACCGCATCCTGGACGGGATGGGCAGCATCCAGGTAGAGGCGCTGACCTACATTCGCGGACGAAACATTGCCAACCAGTTTATCCTCATCGATGAAGCGCAGAACCTCACGCGACACGAGGTGAAGACGATCCTGACGAGGGTGGGCGAGGGAAGCAAAATCGTGCTGATGGGCGACCCGCACCAGATCGACCATCCCTACCTCGACGCCTACAGCAATGGGCTCACCTATGTGGTCGAGCGGTTCAAGGAGCAGCCCCTCAGCGGACACGTTCGTTTTGAAAAAGGTGAACGCTCCGCGTTGGCCCAACTGGCGGCAGACTTGCTTTAAGGGTGCAGACCCGGCCATCAATAGGGCCAAATGACGCCGTCCCTTGTCGGGGTGCCGGGCACCAGGCCGAGGGCGTCCAGTTCCGCTTCCCACGGGTAGGGCACCGTCGCCGGAAGATCCAAGGACGGTGGCGCTTCCTGGTCGGCGCGCAGGAACAGCTGGTGCTGGTTTGAAGCTGTCAGGGCCGTGGCGGGATCAGGCCGCTCGCCGCGCGCGAGGAGGGCCAACCAGCCCAGGACCTCGTGCCATGCGGGCGTGCGGTAGGAAAGCACGCGAACGTATCGGCCCATCTCTGCCGAAGACGCGGACCCCGTCGCTTCGGGTTCGCCAACCACATAGACGAGAGGAGCGTCGGAGCCGAACAGGAACGCCCCCCAGCGGCTGTAAGGGGGGACCCATGACACGAACAACGCGTCAGCTTCGTGCCCCCAGCGATGGGGCAATTCGGCTACGTCCCCCTGCACGAAGGTAATGCGCGGATGGTCGCCATACAGCGCCCGAGCCGCGTCCAAGGCGGGGGCGGAGGCGTCAAGGGCGATCACCCGGCACCCTTCTTGCGCGAGCAGGTAACTCATAAGGCCGAGCCCGCACCCCACGTCGACGACGAGGGGATCGGGCCGGCCGCTGACGTGCTGGGCCAGCTGCACGAACAGGGCAATCTCCCGTCGCCGCGGCACGTACCAGAAGCGGCGGCGGGAGGGGTGCACAAAGGCGCCCAGCGTCAGCCAGCGGGCATGGCAGGCGGTGGAGGC
>PKQU01000151.1 GCA_017577925.1 Bacillota bacterium | reverse complement strand
AGCCGGAAAAAGAGCAGCGCGTCGGGATATTGTTCCTTGATGGCCAAGTACTGCCGCATCATCGGCGTGTAGCCGCCCATTTTCCCACCCGTTTCCTCGCCAAATTCATCGCCTATTATAGCACACGCCATGCCGCGTGGAACGCCGGATCGCGCCCCGCTAGGACGGCCTGGGGCCGCCTTTGGCCGGAGAGGATGCGTTCCGGGCAAAGGGCGGGAGTTGCCAGGCCTTGCGGATGTCTGCCGTCTCCTCCCACGGCTCGCCGTGCTGCGCAAGGTCAAAGAAGGCGTTGAGGGTACTTGCGTAGCGGGCAAAGGACGGCAAGCGCTCAATGTCCGCCCGCACCTCCGGTAAGAGGAGGCGCAGCGCCTCACGGTCGCCCTCGTAAAAGGCGCGCTGGGCGTCCGGCTCGGCCAGGGGCAGTTTGCGCAGGGCGAGGTAGTGTTCGGCGATCAGCTTGGCCAAGACGATGACGCCCTTGGCGATCGTCGGGGAGACGAGCCAGCTGGGCAGCGTGCGGTATTCGAAGCCGCCGTGTTCCTGGGGCCGCCAGTCGCCGAGAAACCCATATTTCGGCCGACGGGCGCGCGACGCGGGCGACTCCAGGCAGGCCAGCGGAAGGGCCAGATAGTTGTCAAGGGCCCGCAGCAGGTGGCTGTTCGCGCTGACGCGGCTGAAATGCAGGTGCCCGCCGATGGGGTAGCCGTCAAAGGGCATGCCCCCCGCTACCCAGGCCACGTCGGATCGCGTCACCCGTCGAATCCCGAGAAGGAGGTTGCGAATCAGGTCGCGCAGGAGGTCCTTCGGTTCTTCTGCGGGGCGTGGGCGCACTTCACCGATCGGCAGGCGCGTGCGCGTCTTGTCGCCGCGCAGCCAGAGCTGGTCGCACCCGATGCCCCCCCTTCGCGGAAAAAATCGGGAGGCCAGGATCAGCTGGCCCCGCCCGTCGCGCAGCATAAATTCGGGGTCGGCTCCCAAGAGCACCGGTCGGGTTCGCTTCCGATCCCGTTGAAGATTCGCCTCGTACAACGCCAGCTGGCGTTCCAGGCGGCGCACCAGGAGATCCGGCAAGGGTGGGGACGGCTTGACATCCAGCACCGCCCACCCCCCGTTTTTGCGGAGGCCCAGGCGCACCCGTGCCACATCGAGGCCCAGCGCGTACACCACCCGCCAGGCAAAGGTTTGGGCGCGTTTGACTTCCCGGCTGGCGGCCGTAGCCGTTACCTCCACAAAACGCGTTGCACCCCGCCGCAGGCGGTGGGCCAGCAGGGGTCCATCCGGTGTCCGGTACACGGCGAAGGGCGTAAGCTGGAACACGAACACCACGTACTGGCGGAGCCACTTGTGTTCCGCTGCCTCGGCTTTGGGGGGCAGCCCGTTGACGGACAGGATGGTCCGCATGCGCTCGGGGTCGGCGACGTTGGCCAGTCCTTCCTGCCCGTTGAGCACCGGAACCGGTGCTTTGGAGGCCGCTAGCGCGTCAATGCCCCACTGCAACACGAACGGTACGTTTTCCGCCGTCAGCTGGCTCCCGTGCGGCAAGGAAAACCGGGGAAGCTCGGCCTCCTCTCCGTGCAGCACAAATCCCGGCATTGCCTTCGCCATCCTTCCCTAGGCCGGTCGAAAAAAGAACGGGAGGAGGTGCGCCTCTCCAACCCGGTTAGTCGAGATCGTCCAGCAGGATGTCCGGATCCAGCTCCTCCCCTTCGCTGGTGCCATCGGAATGCACCGCATCGTGGTCTTCGTACTTGTCTTCGCCGCATCCCGGCGGATAAACGAGCACGCAGAGCTTTGTCTCGGCCACCGCCTCGACGTAGAATTCCCCTTCCACCTTCACGATCACGCCGTCCCGGTTTTTTGTCGTCGTTGCCTCGACCGCGCTTGGCGCCTGCGTCACCCGGCAGTGGACCTGCACTGACTCGGGAATGACGTTGGCATCGAAATAGTTCAGGGTTACCTTCTCGACGTAGGAAACCGTTTCCTTGGCCACGGCCGTCTTCGTGTTGTTGTCAAAGGAATACCAGATGTTGACGTCATAGGAACCGACAATTTCGACCGCATCCCCCGCTTTCTCTGCGGTATAGGTGTGGTTGATCACCCAGCATCCCAGAATGCTGGAGGGTGTTTCCGGAGGACGCACGGTATGGGTAGCCTGAAAGTAGAGCCGGCCCTTGCCGCAAATCGCCTTGGCAAAAATTTCACGGCATTGAACGTCCCGTTCGGCCAGGGGCATGGCAAACCCTCCTCCTGCGAATGGTCAGTTCCATTCTATGCAGGACATTCGTCTAGGTGCACAAAAATCACCGCCGGGCCCGGAAAGCGCAAAAAGCCCTGCGGGTGTATTCCCCGCAGGGCTTTCACCGCCCGTGCCGGTCGACGATGCGGCGTGCAGGCCTGCTGTGCGGCGCTTGCCGATCAGTCCGCGCCCGTTTTGACGTCGAGGGTCCCCGAAACCGTCTGCGCAATCACGTCGGTGATGAGCTGCAGGACCTCGTTCAGGTCGGCCTGCAGCGCTTTGTATTCCTGTACGAGGGGGATCTCGTCGAGCTGGCGCAGGAGCGCCGCCACCTCCGCGTCCATCTGCCGGGCCAATCCGGGCTTCCGGAAGTGGTCAAAGGCTGTGGCCTGCTTCTGCTTGCGGCGAATCTCGTCGGTGATGCGCCGAACCTTCTCGTTCTGCTTGATCCGCTCCTCGGCCTGGCGGAAGCGCACCACTTCCTCACATGAGGCCAGGTAATCGGCCAGTTGGCGCGCCTTGGCCAGGACGTCTTCGGCCGTCACGCCGGTGTCAGCATTGGCCACGGCGTCACACCCCGCTGGCAACGAGGGCCTCGCCGTAGAGGGTGTGGGCGTGGGCCTCGGTGATCTTCACCGGCAACAGTTTGCCCACCAGCGCCTCACCGCCCGGGAAATGGACGAGCTTGTTCGTGCGCGTGCGGCCAGAGAGCATGTTCGGGTTGGTCTTGCTCCGACCTTCCACCAACACCTCGACCACCTGGCCGCGCAGGGCCTCATTCTTCTTGCGGGCGATCTCGTCCACCACGGCGTTGAGGCGGTGCAGGCGGTCCTTCTTCTCCTCCAGCGGCACGTTGTCCTCCATTTCTGCCGCCGGCGTGCCCGGGCGCGGCGAATAGACGAAGGTATAGGCGGCGTCGAACTCTACTTCCCGCACGAGGGACAGGGTGTCCTGGAACTGCGCTTCCGTCTCGCCGGGGAAGCCGACGATGATGTCCGTCGTCAGGGAGACCCCCGGGATGGCCTCCTTGATCTTGCGCACGAGCTCGAGGTACTGCTCGCGCGTGTACTTGCGGGCCATCCGCTTGAGGATTTCCGAGTTGCCCGACTGCACGGGCAGGTGGATGTGCTCCACCAGGTTTCCGCCCTTGGCCAGCACCTCGATCAGCTTGTCGTCGAAGTCGCGCGGGTGGCTCGTGGTGAACCGCACGCGCGGGATGCCGATCTTGCGGATGTCGTCGAGGAGATCGGCGAAGTCGTAGTCGAGGTCGACGAAGTCCTTGCCGTAGGCGTTGACATTCTGCCCGAGGAGCGTCACTTCCATGTAGCCTTGGCGGGCCAGATCGCGCACCTCGGCCAGCACGTCCTGGGGCAGGCGGCTGCGCTCCTTGCCGCGCGTGTACGGCACGATGCAGTAGGTGCAGAACTTGTCGCACCCGTACATGATGTTCACCCACGCGCGGACACCGTCCTGCCGCACCTTGGGCAGGTTCTCGACGATGTCGCCTTCCTTCGACCACACTTCGACGACCATCTCTTTCGAGTAGAGGGCCTCGCGCAGCAGGACGGGCAGCCGGTGGATGTTGTGCGTCCCGAAGATGAGGTCGACGTGCGGGTAGCGCTGCAGGATGCGGTTCACCACTGCCTCCTCCTGCGACATGCACCCGCACACGCCCAGGATGAGCTCGGGCTTGGTGCGCTTGAGTCCCTTGAGGCGGCCCAGCTCGCCGAACACCTTGTCCTCCGCGTTTTCACGGACGGCGCAGGTGTTGTAGAGGATGATGTCCGCCTCGCGCTCATCCTCCGTCGGCGCGTACCCCATCCGCTCGAGGATGCCGGCGATCGTCTCGCTGTCGTGGACGTTCATCTGGCAGCCGTAGGTGCGGATGAGGTAGGTGCGGCCGCGGCCGATGTCCTTCATGTCCTCGGGTATATCGAAATCGCGGATGACGTTGACGGCTTCCTTTCCGCGCTTTTTCGCTTCCTTCAGGTTCGGCGGAACGAAGTAGCGGCTGAAATCGATCGTCATTTGGGCCATGATGTCACCCCCTTACAAAAGAAAAGCGCCTGCAGAATGGGCAGGCGGCGCAATCTTAATGTTACTTTAGCATGAGGAAGTGGGAGTTGTCAAGGACTGAGGGTTTTCTTACGTGTATTTCCATAAAAGGAAAGATTGTGGGTTTGGGAAACGGTAAACAAGTGAGCTTGAGAGGATCAGTCGCGTGTCACACCGTCTTGCCAGCGGGGAGCTCGTTTTTCGATGAA
>PKQU01000150.1 GCA_017577925.1 Bacillota bacterium | reverse complement strand
GAGGGAGAACTGTACATCGGGGATCGCCTGGTCAACGATGTACCCCCGAAGGACCGCGACATCGCCATGGTGTTCCAGAACTATGCCCTGTACCCGCACATGAGCGTGTATGAGAACATGGCCTTCGGGCTGAAACTGCGCAAGGTACCGAAGGATGAAATCGATCGCCGCGTGCGCGAGGCGGCGCGCATCCTGGGCATCGAGCAGTACCTAGATCGCAAACCGAAAGCGCTTTCCGGCGGCCAGCGGCAGCGCGTTGCCCTCGGGCGGGCCATCGTGCGCGAGCCGCAGGTGTTCCTGATGGACGAGCCGCTGTCCAACCTCGACGCCAAGCTGCGCGTGCAGATGCGTGCGGAAATTCTCAAGCTGCATGAACGCTTGCAGACAACGTTCATCTACGTCACCCACGACCAGACGGAAGCGATGACCATGGCCTCGCGCATCGTGGTCATGAAGGACGGTGTCATCCAGCAGGTGGGCACGCCGCAGGAGGTGTACGACCAGCCGGCCAACGTCTTTGTCGGCGGGTTCATCGGGTCGCCGCCGATGAACTTTGTCAAGGGCGGCTTGGTCGAAGACGGCGACCGGGTGCGCTTCAAGGCCGGTGCGCTGGAGATTGTCGTGCCCGATGGCAAGGCGAAGGGCCTCAGGGCCAAGGGGTATGTCGGCAAGGAGATCTACCTCGGCATCCGGCCGGAAGACATCCACGACGAGCCGGTGTTCCTCGAGTCGGCGCCGGAAAGCCAGTTCAACGCGCGGGTGGAGGTGACCGAGCTGACCGGTTCGGAGCGCTTCCTGCACCTCGACGTCGGTTGCGAGCAAACCATCACCGCCCGTGTCGATGCCCGCACGGCGGTCAAGGTTGGGGACAACTTGCGCTTGGCCTTTGACCCCAACAAGCTGCACTTCTTCGACGTGCAGACGGAAGAGCGAATCGCGGTGTAAGGTGGCGGTCGCGCAATGACAGGCAAGCGGCTGTGGATCGGTGTGGACATTGGGGGAACGGCGATCAAGGCCGGTGTCGTCGACGAAGCGGGGCACATTGTGGAAAAGCGCGAGGTGCCCACGGCGACCCACGAGGGTCCCGACCGCGTGCTTGAGCGGCTGGTGGAACTCATTACGCAGCTGAAGGCTGTGGCCGAAACGTCCGGCGCGGTGGTGGGCGGCGTCGGCGTTGGCGTTCCGGGGCCGGATCTCGACGTGGAGCGGGGCGTGGTCATCCGCGCGGTCAACCTGGGGTGGAAGAATGTTCCGCTGCGCGACCGGCTGATCGCGGGGCTTCCCGGTCTTCCGGTGAGCGTCAACAACGACGCCAACCTGGCCGCCCTCGGCGAGGCGTGGGTCGGCGGCGGCAAGGGGGCCCAACACCTGTTGCTCATCACCGTGGGCACCGGCGTCGGCGGTGGTGTGATCATCGGGGGGCGCGTCTATCCTGGCGCCGATAGCCTGGCCGGGGAAATCGGCCACGTAACCGTGCGGCCGGAGGGCGGCCATCGGTGCAATTGCGGCAAAACCGGCTGTCTGGAGACCGAGGCCTCGGCCACGGCGATCATCCGGGAGGCGAGGGAAGCGGCGCGCAGCGGCCGTTCGCCGCATCTGGCCGGCATCCTTGCCCGAAACGGCGTGTTGACCGCCCGTGATGTGGTCGAGGCCGCCCAAGCCGGTGACGAGGTGGCACAGGCCCTTTTTGCTTACGCCGGGCGCGTGCTGGGCCTGGCCTTGGCCAATGCGGCCAATCTGCTCAACCCCGAGCGTATCGTTGTGGGCGGGGGCGTTTCGCACGCCGGCGAGCTCCTCTTCGTCCCGCTGCAAGAGGCATACCGTGCCCATGCCCTGCCCGCTGTGGCCAAGCGACCCGTGGTGCCGGCCGAACTGGGCAACGATGCCGGGCTCATCGGCGCGGCCCGGCTGGCCATGCAGCAAGCGTCGCCTGACGCATAAATTGACGCATTCGCCATAAGATCCATAATGGAGGCAGACAAGGGCCCTCTCGCCTGCCTAGTAGAGCCGAGGTTCGTGGCCGCGAACCACGGCTGGTAGGCGAGACGCCATCCCTTGTGGCCTCCATTTTCAAGTGGAACAGGTTACGGTTTCCTTATCAATCCTTACCCCGTTTTTCACGGGGATTTTTTTGTGCATGCGCCAGGACGGGCAGCGCAACGGGAGGCACAATATCGCGCGGCGGTGGTCCCACCGGACTCCGCTTCCGGCGGAGTCCGGTGGGAATGGACTTGGCTGCGAGCCTAGGACTGTTCCCGGGCGGGCCGGTCGGTGTCGCGATCGGGAATGACGCGGTCCGGTTGTTCCGGCGGGCTCACTTCAATCCGCCCGGGCGGCTGGATTTCGGGGGCTCCGGCCGGGCTGCCGATGTTCGGCACGCGCATGCGTGCCGGAACGCCGAAGGGATGGCGAATGACCATCGCTGTGCCTCCTTTCCGCGTTACGGGATGCGCTCCTCTGTTGTTACCGTGTCCCAAACGGGCGCAACTATGCACCCGAACACCGCGCGTCAGATGGGCGGTCTTCCCCTCCGGTTTTCGAGACGTTGGATCGGGCCGTGGTCAAGCCGTAGCGCTTGATTTTCTTGATCAGCGTGGAGTGGTCGATGCCGAGCCGTTTGGCCGCCTGGCGCAGGGAGGGGCTGCGGGCAAGGGCGTCGGCGATGAGTTGTTTTTCGAACTGTTCGACGCGTTCCTTGAGCGTCGGCGAGGCATTGGTACATCCGAAGTCTTCGTCTCCTGAGGCCGCCCTGCGGATGTGCGGCGGCAGGTGGTGTTCGTCGATCACGGGATCGGGCAGGGAGACGACCAAGTTCTCGATCAGGTTGCGCAACTCGCGCACGTTTCCCGGCCAGTGGTATGCCCGCAGTGCGCGTCGGGCCGCGGCGGACAGGGTTTTGTTCAAGCGATATTGCCGGCCGAACGTATTTAGGAAGTGCGCAATGAGGGCGTCGATGTCTTCCGGCCGCTCACGCAGGGGCGGGATGGTCAGTTCGATGACGTTGAGCCGGTAGTACAGGTCTTCCCGGAACCGTCCCTCCCGAACCAGCTGGGACAATTTCTGATTGGTTGCCGACAGAATTCGTACGTTAACCGTGCGCGGGCGGGTGGCGCCGATCCGCCAGACTTCTCGGCTTTCCAGGACGCGGAGGAGCTTGACCTGCAGGGAGAGGGGCATGTCACCGATCTCGTCGAGCAGGAGGGTGCCGCCGTCGGCCAGCTCAAAGAGGCCGATCTTGCCCTCCCGCCGGGCACCGGTGAAGGCACCGGGCTCGTATCCGAACAGCTCCGATTCTAGCAGCGCTTCCGGAATCGCCCCGCAGTTGACCTTGATGAAAGGCTTATCTTTCCGGTCGCTGAGCTGGTGGATGAGATGGGCCAGCACCTCCTTGCCCACGCCCGACGGACCCGTGAGGAGGACGGAGGTGGGATACGGGGCGATCTGCCGGATGGTTTCCACCAACTGGCGCATGCGCGGACTTTGGCACACCAGGGTGTGTGCGGTCCCGTCCGCATTCAAGGCATAACGGTGGTGCTGCAACGCCTGGAAGGAACGGGCCTTTTCCAGCTCGCGGCGCAGGTCGTTGAGCTGCGAAACGTCGCGCACGCTGGTGACGACCAGGACAATGGCGCCGGATTCGTCGAACACGGGGGTGCCGGTTACGAGCACCTCCTTCGCTTTCCCGATACGCTGGATCAGCGATTGGGGCGAGCGGGTTTCCAATACGTGCAGGGAGACCGAACGGTCGAAATATCCCTGGTTCACCAGCTCGGCCATATGCCGCCCGATGAGCTCCTCACGCTTGTAGCCGGTAATCTCTTCGTACGCCCGGTTGACATAGCGGGTGACGCCGCTTCCGTCGACAACGTAAATGCCGTCTTGGGCCGCTTCGAGGATGGCGGATAGCTGCTTCACGGTGAGCCGCTGGATCGGCTCCATACGCGTTTCCTCCTTTCCCAAAACGGTGATCATCGGAACCAATATGGTGAAAAAAATAACCAGAAACCGAATTCGCAATGTTCGGTATTATTGACGGAAACGTGATACGGGTGGCGGATGAAAGCGGTGAAAATCGTCACCAAATTCCACTGCCGTCGGTTTCGTCGAAGCGCTTCTGCACAGTACGGGCGTGACGGGTTTCGTGCAGGGAGGCGTAGGCAATGCTGCAATGAAGGATTTCTCCGGCGGGTTGTCTCGTTCCTCCCCTGTTCCGGTGGCACGGTTTTTGCTTGCATTGAGAGGGTGACAGCCAACAGGGGGGTGTGCGGGTTGGAAACCAAAGGACTCGTTCTCAACGGCCAATCCCTGATCAAGAGCCGGACATATCCGCTTCATGCGCCCTATGACGGGCGTCTGCTGGCGCACATCAGCATGGCCGACCCGTCCGACGTGACGGCGGCCATTGCCGGTGCCGAGGCGGCGTTTCGGCACATGCGCCGGCTCCCTGCGCATCGGCGAGCCGAGATCCTCTTGCGGGTGGCCGACGGACTGGCGCGACGCAAAGAGGAGCTGGCCCGGTTGGTCGCCCTCGAGGCGGGCAAGCCGATCCGAACGGCACGGGCGGAGATCGATCG
>PKQU01000149.1 GCA_017577925.1 Bacillota bacterium | reverse complement strand
TGCGCCGCGGGTGGGCGCTGGCCAAGGAGAAGATCTACAGCGGTGCCTACGACCTGGCCGTTTTGGACGAGATCAACACCGCGCTGGCCATCACACGCTTTCCCGTCGACGATGTGCTGCCCTTGGCCGAAGTGTTGGCGCTCATCGACAACCGGCCGGCCCATACCCACCTGGTGCTGACGGGCCGTGCGGTGCACCCCGCCGTTGTGGAACGGGCCGATCTGGTCACGGTGATGGAATCGCGCAAGCACTACTACGACCGGGGGATTCCCGCGGTGTACGGTCTTGAGCTGTGATGAGCCGTCGCACGCGATGGCAGACGGACGGCGGAGACGCCGGCAACGCAAGGGCGGCGGAGAGACCTGTCCAGGTTGTCAGGGGGAGAGGAAAGGGACGATGATACGTAGTGAAGCGAAACTTCAAACCCTTCTGAATCGAATTGAACCGCTAAATGAGGCGGCGATGGCTGCGGCGCAAGCCCGACTGGATCGGCTGACCAAGCCACCGGGCAGCTTGGGGCAGCTCGAGGCCTACGCCGTGCGCATGGCCGGCATTGCGGGCGAGGTGCACGCCACGTTTCCCAAAAAGGCCGTAGTGGTGATGGCCGCCGACCATGGCGTGGTGGCGGAAGGGGTCAGCGCGTTCCCGCCCGAGGTGACACCGCAGATGGTGCGCAATTTCCTGTCGGGCGGGGCGGCGATCAACGCGCTGGCCCGTCTGGCCGGGGCCGATGTGGTGTGCATCGACGTGGGCGTGGCTGCGGACATTGACCACCCGGCCCTCGTGCGAAGAAAGGTTCGCTGCGGGACGGCCAACTTCACCATGGGACCGGCCATGACGCGCGCGGAAGCCCTTGAGGCCCTCTGTGTCGGGATCGGGGTGGCGGAGGAGCTGGCCGACCGCGGTTACCGCCTTTTGGCCACCGGTGAAATGGGCATCGGCAACACGACAAGCGCTGCGGCCATTCTCGCCGCCTTTACCGGCGACGATCCGGCGCGTTGCGTGGGGCGCGGCACGGGCGTCGATGACGCGGCGCTGGCGCGCAAGGCAGAGGTGGTGCGGCGGGCCTTGGCCGTCAACCGACCCGATCCGCAGGATCCGGTAGACGTGCTGCACAAGGTGGGCGGGCTGGAGATTGCCGCCCTGGCCGGTCTGATGCTGGGCGCCGCCACCCGGCGCGTGCCGGTGGTCGTCGACGGATTTCCCGCCTCCAGCGCGGCCCTTGTGGCGTGTCGCCTGGCCCCGCGGGTGAAGGACTACTTGTTCCCCTCGCACCAATCGGCGGAGCAGGGGCACCGCCGGCTCTTGGAGGTCCTCGGCTTTGCTCCGCCGCTTCACCTTGACATGCGCCTCGGCGAAGGGACGGGAGCAGTGCTCACCTTCCACCTGCTCGAGGCCGCGTGCCGGATTCGCGACGAGATGGCCACCTTTGAGGCCGCCGGTGTCTCCGGACCGGTGGCAAAGGAGGAGGCGGCGCGGTCGTGAACGCCCTTCCCCGCTTGGTGGTGGTCACGGGGGGCGCGCGCAGCGGAAAAAGTGCCTTTGCCGAGCGGCTCGTTGCGGAGTTGGCCGCCGAATCCCGATCCGCTGTCACCTACGTGGCCACCGCCGAGGCGCGCGACGCGGAGATGGCCGTGCGCATCGCCCTGCACCGCCAGCAACGCCCGGCGTCGTGGCGCACGGTGGAGGCGTCGCGCGACGCGGCTGAGGCGCTCCGGGGAGTTGCGCCGCGGGACGTCATCCTCCTCGACTGCGTCACGATGCTCGTCGCCAATTGGTTGGCGGCCGAGGCCGAAGCGTGGCGCGTCGACTTGACCGGGGGCGATGGGCTTCCGGTGGAATGCCAGCAAAGGCTGGCCGAGCGCGTGGCCGAACGCACCGAGGCGCTGGTGGCCGCGGCTGCCGAACGGCCCGGTTGGACGGTGGTCGTGACCAACGAGGTGGGGTGGGGCGTCGTGCCGCCCACGCCGCTCGGGCGGCTGTACCGCGACGTGGTCGGCCGGGTGAACCGCCGTCTGGCCGACGCGGCCACGGCGGTCTACCTGGTGGTCGCTGGACAGGCCGTCGACGTGAAGGCCCTGGCCTGCACGCCCCACGAGGCTGCTGCACGCCTGCTGGCGTGGACGGAGGCGGGCGCAGGGGTTGGAGGGCTTGGCCACCCGCCGGCATGCAAACGACCGTCGGCCGCGCGCGGTGGCCAGAACCGGCCCTCCGGCGGCGGGACGCGGTGAGGGGAGACGGTGGAGATGGACGGGAGTCTTGCCGACGCCGCGGCGTGGGGGCTCGGGATTATCGGCTGGCGGTGGGCCGGGGGAACAGCGAAGGCGCTGTGGCTGGGGGTACTGGGCCTGGGGGTATGGGCACCGGTGGCCCTCGATCTACTTTTCGGCGACCCGCAGCGCGGCCATCCGGTGGCCGAACTGGGCCGCCTCATTGCCGTTCTGGAGCGGGTGTTGCGCCGCGTGCTGGTGCGCATCGGTCCGACGCCGCTCCGGGAGAAGGCGGCCGGCACACTGCTGTGGCTCGGGACGGTAGGCGCGGCCGGAGGGGCAGCCCTGCTCGTTGAGGGGGCGGGCTATGCGCTGGCCGGTCCCCTCGGTGCGGCGCTGGTCGGGGCGACGGTGACGTGGCTGTGTATAGCCGTGCGCGGGTTGGGACGCGCGGCGGTGGAGGTGGAGGCGGCGCTGGCTGCCGGCGACCTGGCGTTGGCTCGCGCGCGTGTGGGGCGCATTGTTGGGCGCGACACCGACCGCATGGACGAGGACGGCGTGGTACGCGCCGCGGTGGAGACGGTGGCCGAAAACACCACCGATGCCGTTGTGGCGCCGCTCTTTTTTGCTCTCCTCGGCGGTGCCCCCCTGGCAGCCATGTACCGGGCCGTCAATACCCTGGATGCCATGGTCGGGTACCGCGATGCGCGGTACCGCCATGTGGGATGGTGGTCGGCGCGCATGGACGACGGCTGGAACTGGGTACCGGCGCGGCTCACAGGCCTCCTGATGCTCGCCGTGGCCGCCTGTGTTCCCGGGTGGTCGGCGCGCCGGGCGTTGGCGGTGTGGCGGCGCGACGCGTCCAAGCACCCCAGCCCCAACAGCGGCATTCCCGAGAGCGTCTTGGCCGGCGCCCTGGGTATCCAACTGGGGGGACGCAATTGGTACCGCGGTGTGCCCAGCGACCGGGCCCTGCTGGGGGACGCGCGGCGGGGACGGACGGTCGACGACATCCGGCGCAGCGTGGCCATGCTCTACGGGACGACAGCCGGGTTTGTCCTGCTGACGGCGGTGCTGGGCTGGACCGTTTTCGGGACAATCGGCGCCGACGGCAGCTGAGGGTGCGGCTACAGGTCGCCGGTGGTGGGCGGCATGCAGCGGAACGGACAAGAACGCAACACAGGACGGAAAGCGGGGGGAACGATGGCGCGGAAAGCAGCCTGCGCAGAGGGGAAACGGGAGGGTATGGCTACGGTCGCTCCGACCGGCGGCGTCGTGGACGCCCTTGAGCGGTACGGGCACGGTGGGGATTGGGTCACGGCGCGGCAGCGCTTCGGATGGAGCGATGACCAGCGGGTGCTCGACTTTTCTGCTAATCTCAATCCTCTCGGCCCGCCGCCCGCAGTAACGGCGGTTCTCGCCGACGCCCTGCGGTGGGTGGCGCGCTATCCCGATCCGGCCTGCCGCGGATTGCGCGCGCGCCTGGCCCGGCGGTATGGGCTGGATGCGGAGCACCTCCTGGTGACAAACGGCGGTGCCGAGGGCATTGATCTTGTCGTCGCTGCCACGGCTCCCCGGCGGGTGGGTGTCATTGCCCCGTCGTTCGGGGAATACGAGGAAGCGGCTCGCAAGCGGAGCATCCCGGTTATTGCCCTGGTTGCCCGCTCCGAGGACGGGTTCGTGCCCGATCCGGCCGCGGTGGTGGACGCCTTCCGGGAGGCGGACCTGGTCTTTTTCGGCCGGCCGAACAACCCGACGGGCCACCTTTTCCCGCCCGGCTGGATGCGCGACGTGCTGGGTGCGCTCTGGCGGCGCGGAACGGTGACGGCGGTGGACGAGGCCTTCCTCGACTTTCTGCCCGACGCGGAGAAACAAACGGTGCTCGTCCAGGTGTCCGACAGCCGGCCCCTCGTCGTGTTGCGCTCCTTTACCAAGATGTTTGCGATTCCGGGACTGCGCCTGGGGTTTGCCGCCGGCCCGCGGCCGCTCATTGCCCGCATGGCAGCGCTGCAGGTGCCGTGGAGCGTCGGCAGCCTTGCCCAGGCTGTGGGCGAAGCGCTGATGGACGAAACGGCCTTTGTCGCCGAAACACGCCGGTGGCTGGCACGGACCCGGGCAAAGCTAGCCGCCGACCTGGGGTGCGTGCGCGGGGTGACGGTGTTTCCGAGCGCGGCCAACTACCTGCTGTTCCGCCTCGACCTTCCCGGCGCGACGGTCTTGGACCTGCAGGAGGCCCTCGGACGGAAGGGCATCCTTATCCGCTCGTGCCACACCTTTCGCGGGTTGTCGGCGGCCTGGGGACGGGTTGCCGTGCGCACAGTGGCGGAGAACGACGTGCTGGTGGAGGCGATCCGGACGTGGGTGGCCACGCGGTGACGCT
>PKQU01000148.1 GCA_017577925.1 Bacillota bacterium | reverse complement strand
TGCCGCCGGTGGCTTTCCACGACGAGCTCGATCGGTTGCGGAAAATCGGGATGGGAAAGCCAGAGCCGGCTCCCTTTACGATAGCGCTGTTCGGGAAAGTCGGTGATGGAAATCACCCGCACCTCGCCGCGAATGCCGTGGGTGTTGACCAGCTTGCCGACGTTATATCGTTTCGGTACCATGGGACATCCTCCCGTCACGAATGGCAACCACAACGCCGTCCTTGAGCACAATCTCCGCCCCTTGCATCAGGGCGTTCCAGTCATCGCCGACGCGAATCTCCACATCGCTCTCCACCGTGGTATAGAGAACCTCGCTTCCCTCCGGCAGCACGCGCAACTGTTCGGCCTGCGCCTTCAGGGCTTCGATCCGCTCCCGGCGCGCCCGCTCCTCCCGCGCCAGGCGTTCCCGGACCACCTCCACGGCGGCCGGTCCCCGTCGCTGGGCATCGGACAAGAGCTTCTTCCCCTGGAACTGCAGCTGCTCCAGCTCCATGCGCAGCCGTTTCACCTGTTCCTCCAGTTCGCCGAGAAACCGGTTGCGCGTCGGTTCGGTCAAGATCAGCTTCACCTGAACCGGCCTGCGGATTCGCATCGCCTTTCGCCTCCCTACGCAGGCGCGAGCATGAAATCCGTCACGCGGAAAAGACGGGTTGGGAACGCCCCAACCCGTCACTCGATTTCCACGCTCACCCGTTTCCCTTCCCGCGCTGCCACACTGCTCACCACCGTGCGCAGCGCCTTCGCCGTGCGGCCCTGTCTGCCGATCACCTTGCCCACGTCGTCGGGGTGCACCGAGATCCTGTACACCACCGACCGGCCCTGGACCACCTCGTGGATGCGGACATCGTCCGGACGATCCACCAGCGCCTGGGCAATCAGCTCCACCAGCGCCCTCATCGGCCCGCCTCCGCGAAGCGCATGTCCTTACTGCTTGTTCTCGTACTTGATCTCGTGGACTTTTTTCAGGATGCCCGCCTTGCTCAGCAAGCTGCGCGCCGTGTCCGTCGGCTGCGCACCGGTAAGGAGCCACTTGATGGCTTTCTCCTCGTTGATCTTGATCTCAGCCGGCTGCGCTACCGGGTTGTAGTAGCCGATCTCCTCGATGAAGCGGCCGTCACGCGGCGCACGGGAGTCGGCCACCACGATGCGATAGAAGGGCTTTTTCCTGGCACCCATGCGTTTCAGACGAATTTTCACAGCCATGATGCGGTCACCTCCGAAGATCGATCGATGCGAAATGGAAACGGTCATGTTGGGAAAAAGGGCAGGCGGAAACCGCGCCGCTTCTTGGCCTGCTTGGCCATCTTGCCGAACTGCTTGAACAGCTTGCGCATCTCCTCAAACTGCTTAACAAGGCGGTTGACGTCCTGGAGCGACGTGCCGCTTCCCGCGGCAATGCGCCGCTTGCGGCTGGGGTTGAGGATGTCGGGATTGGCCCGTTCTTCCGGCGTCATCGACAGGATGATCGCTTCGATGCGCTTGAGCTGCTTCTCGTCCACCTTGAGGTCCTTCATCCCCTTGAGCTGCCCCATGCCCGGCAGCATGCCCAGGAGCTCCTCGAGGGGCCCCATCTGGCGAACGGCACGCAACTGCTCCAGGAAATCGTCGAAGGTAAACTCGGCGCGGATAAGCTTCTGCTGCATTTCGGCCGCCTTTTCGGCGTCGACGGCCGCTTGCGCCTTCTCGATCAGCGTCAGCACATCGCCCATGCCGAGGATGCGCGAAGCCATGCGGTCGGGATGGAAGGGCTCAAGAGCGTCGAGCTTTTCGCCCATTCCGGCAAACTTGATCGGGCAGCCGGTGACGGCCCGCACCGACAGGGCCGCCCCGCCGCGCGTGTCGCCGTCCAACTTGGTGAGAATCACCCCGGTCAGACCCAGCTGCTCATGAAACGCGCGCGCCACGTTAACGGCGTCCTGCCCGGTCATGGCGTCGACGACGAGGAGGATCTCCGTGGGCTGCACCGCATCGCGGATGCGAGCCAGCTCGTCCATCAGCTCTTCGTTGACGTGCAGCCGGCCGGCGGTGTCGATCAAGACGACGTCCAGCCGTTCCCCCTTAGCGCGCTCGACGCCTGCCTTGGCGATATCAACGGGATTGGCCCCCTCGCCCATGGTGAAAACGGGCACCCCGATGGTTTCGCCGAGGACCTGCAACTGGCGGATGGCCGCCGGGCGGTACACATCGGCGGCGACAAGGAGCGGCTTTTTGCCCTGCTTTTGCAAGTAGCGGGCCAGCTTCCCGGTCGTCGTCGTTTTCCCCGCCCCCTGCAGGCCGACCATTAGGACGACGGTCGGCGGGGTGGGGGCCATCTCCAGCTTCGCCGTCTGTCCGCCCATCAAGGCGGTCAGCTCGTCGTGGACGATCTTGATCACCTGTTGCGCCGGGGTGAGGCTCGTGAGCACCTCCTGCCCCACAGCGCGCTCGCGAACGCGCGCGATGAAATCCTTCACCACGTCCAGGCTGACGTCGGCCTCGAGGAGGGCGAGGCGCACCTCACGCATCGCCTCCTTGACGTCGGCCTCCGTCACCTTGCCCTTCCCGCGCAGCTTCTGGAACGTCTCCTGCAGCCGGCTGGCCAGGCTCTCAAACAGCATGGGGCTCCCCCCTAATCGGCCTCCGCCAGTTGGGCGAGCAGCCGCTCCGCTTCGGCACCCAGACATCCCTGCGCCTCGAGCAGGGCGCGCAGTCGGGCGATGAGGCCGAGGCGCTCCTGGTGCTTGCGGAGGAGGCCAAGCTTTTCCTCGTACGCTTCCAGCAGGGCTTCCGCCCGCTTGAGCTGCTCGTACACCGCTTGACGGCTCACGTTGTGCGCTTCGGCGATCTCGCCGAGCGAGCAATCATGCACATAGTAGTCCTCGAGGTAACGTTTCTGCTTGTCCGTCAAGAGCGGTTCGTAAAAATCGTAGAGCAGGTTGAAACGGTTCGTCTTCTCGAGCATGGTTCCCTCGCAGCGCTGTCAAGGCGTTTCCCTTTACGGACTTAGCATACCGAACAAAGCGCGCCATGTCAAGGCCGAGAGATTGACAGGCCGCCGGAGAAAACAGCGCTTCTCCGGCACAACGCGCAACGGAAATGCCGCCGGAAAAACGCCGTCAGCGGACGGTTGCATGGTCTTACCCTTCGCCGCGCGCCTCATCCGGCTGCTCCAGCCACCCGGCGAACAGACCGGCCACAAACTGCTCGGCGTCGAAGGGCACCAGATCGTCCGGCTTCTCGCCAAGCCCGACGAACTTGACCGGCACCCCCAGCTCACGGCGGATGGCCAGGACGATGCCGCCCTTGGCCGTGCCGTCCAGCTTGGTCAACACGATGCCCGTCACCTTGGCCGCCTCGCCAAAGGCTTTGGCCTGGGACAGGGCGTTTTGGCCGGTGGTGGCGTCGACGACGAGAAGGGTCTCGTGGGGCGCGCCCGGCACCTCGCGCGCGATGACGCGGACGATCTTCTTCAGCTCTTCCATCAGGTTGGCCTTGTTCTGGAGGCGACCCGCCGTATCGCAGAGGAGAACGTCTGCCCCCCGCGACTTGGCCGCTTGGATGGCGTCGTAGACAACGGCAGCCGGATCCGCCCCGGCCTGGTGGCGGATCACGTCGGCGCCCACGCGGCGTCCCCACGCCTCCAGCTGCTCGATGGCCCCGGCGCGGAAGGTGTCACCGGCGGCAAGGATGACCGTTTTCCCTTCCTGCTTGAGCCGATGGGCCAGCTTGCCGATGGTGGTCGTCTTGCCAACGCCGTTGACGCCAACAAACAGGATGACGGTCAGGCCTTCCGGGTTGAGGTTCAGGGCGGCCCTTTCCTGCCCTTCGTCCATGAGCGCGACCAGCTTTTCCACCAAGAGCGGCTTCAGCTCCGCCGCGTCCCGCATCTTCTGCTCGGCCGCCGCCTCGCGCAACTCGTCCACGAGGGCCAGTGCGGTTTTCACGCCCACGTCGGCGGCGATCAGGATCTCCTCCAGCTCCTCGAAGAATTCCTCATCAATTGCTTTGGTGCGCCGGAAAAGGGCTTCGACGTTTTCGGCCAGGACCTCGCGGGTTTTGGCCAGGCCGTCGCGAAACTTGGCCGTTACCGCTTCCGTCTTGGCTGCGAGGGCTTCCTTGAGCTTGCGAAACACACTCATGGGGCATTCCTCCTTCCGTTCGCGCATGGCGAAAACCCTTCGTGGCGGACCTTACGCCGACACGAGCCGTTGGGCATCGTCCAGCCGCACCGACACCAGTTTGGACACGCCCGACTCCTGCATCGTAACCCCGTACAGGGCATCGGCCTCTTCCATCGTGCCCTTGCGGTGGGTGACAACGATGAACTGCGTCCGGTCGGCGAAGCGGCGCAGGTAGCGGGCAAAGCGGCGGACGTTGGCCTCGTCAAGGGCCGCTTCCACCTCGTCGAGGATGCAGAAGGGCACCGCCTTGACATGAAGAAAGGCAAAAAGCAGCGAAATGGCCGTCAGCGCCTTCTCACCGCCCGACAGAAGCGACAGCGCCTGCGGCTTTTTCCCCGGCGGCTGGGCGACAATTTCCACGCCGGTGGCGAGGAGGTCGCTCGGGTCGACCAGGAGGAGATCGGCCTTGCCGCCGCCGAACAGTTGGCGAAACACGTCCTGGAACGCCTG
>PKQU01000147.1 GCA_017577925.1 Bacillota bacterium | reverse complement strand
ACGGGGAGTTCCTGAATCACGTCGCCGCGCTGGTAGAGCGGTTTGGTCGTGTACTGGCTGAAGGCGAAGTCAAACATCCGGGCCACCTCGGCGTTGCGCGTCTTGGTATCCGGCTCGCCGAGGACGACGGCAATGACGCGGAAATTGTCGCGCTTGGCCGTGGCGGCAAGGCAAAACTTCGCCTCGCTGGTGTACCCCGTCTTCAGGCCATCGCAGCCCGGATAAAAACGCACCAAGCGGTTGGTGTTGACGAGCCAGAAGGGGCGGTTGGTGTCCTTGCGCAAGTAATCTTGGTATAACCCGGTATATTTGGTGATGGCCTCGTACTTGAGGAGCTCGCGGGACATGATGGCGATGTCGCGGGCCGAGGTGTAATGGTTCGGAGCGGGCAGCCCGTTGCTGTTGGCAAAATGGGTGTCGGTCATGCCGAGCTGGCGCGCCTTCTCGTTCATCATCGCCACGAAGGCCTCTTCCGTCCCGGCGATGTGTTCGGCCAGGGCCACGGAGGCGTCGTTTCCCGAGGCCACGGCGACGCCTTTGATCAGGTCCTCCACGGTCATCTCCTCGCCGGGTTCGAGAAAGATCTGCGACCCGCCCATCGAGGCGGCGTATTCGCTGGCGCGCACCTTGTCGGTCAGCTTGATCTTGCCCTGGTCAATCGCCTCCATGACGAGGAGCAGCGTCATGACCTTGGTAATCGAGGCCGGTGGCAGGCGCAAGCGGCTGTTTTTTTCGTACAGCACCGTCCCGGTGTCGGTGTCGATCAAAATGGCCGACACCGCGTTTGGGGCCAGGTTGACCGATGAGGGCTCCGGCTGGGGCTTCGGCTGCGCCCATGCGACATTGGCAGCGAGGAGAAAGGCGGCCAATGCAGTCAGGAAAAACGCGCGGATCGTCTTGTGCATGGGTGTCCCTCCACGTGTAGGCTGCGCTGTCTCTTATCTTTGCCAAGTTGTGGAGGTTTCATCCCCCGGCGACGTCCGCGCGCTTGTCCCGCAAGACGCACCCGGCCCTAGATGCGCGCCTCGCCCTCCGCCGTCACCCGTCCGCGCACAAGCGGGGGCGGGGCCACCGGCTCGTCGGCAATGGTGAAGGCGCGCTGCAGGCGCGCGGCCACCGCCTCCACATCGGGGCGGTTGGCGTGGATCACCGCCAGCGGCTCGCCGGCTTCTACGCGGTCGCCCACCTTCTTGCGCAGGACGACGCCCACGGCCAAGTCAATGGCCGACTCCTTCGTCTCCCGCCCCGCGCCGAGGAGCATGGCACACTCGCCCACCTCGCGCGCCGCCACGCGGGAGACGTAGCCGCGTCGCGGGGCGGGCACGGGGATCTGATGCGCCGCCTGCGGCAGGCGGTCCGGCTCGTCCACGACGCGCGCGTCGCCCCCCTGTGCGGCCACGAAACGGCGGAAGGCTTCCAGCGCCGCGCCGGTCTCGATGTTCCGCTCCAGGACCGCCCGCGCCGCGCGGGCATCCGGCGCCGCGCCGGCGAGCACGAGCATGTGCGCCCCTAGCACCAGGCACAGCTCGGTCAGGTCGGCCGGCCCGCGCCCGGCCAACGTGTCGATGGCTTCCCGCACTTCCAAGGCATTGCCCACGGCATACCCGAGGGGCTGGCTCATGTCGCTGACCACGGCCACGGTGCGCCGGCCGAGCCGCTCCCCGATGGCCACCATGGCCCGCGCCAGAGCGAAGGCGTCGGCTTCCTCGCGCATGAAGGCCCCCTCGCCGGTTTTCACGTCCAGCACGATAGCGTCGGCCCCGGCGGCAATCTTCTTGCTCATCACCGAGCTGGCGATGAGCGGGATCGACTCCACCGTCGCCGTCACGTCACGCAGGGCGTAGAGCAGCTTGTCGGCCGGCGTCAGCTTGGCGCTCTGCCCGACGACGGCCAGCTTGATGCGGTTCACCTGCTCGACGAACTGCTGCGGCGTCAGCTCGGCACGAAAGCCGGGAATGCTCTCCAGCTTGTCAATCGTCCCCCCGGTGTGGCCCAGCCCGCGCCCCGACATCTTGGCCACGGGCACGCCGGCCGAGGCCACGAGGGGCCCCAGCACCAGCGTCGTCGTGTCGCCGACGCCGCCGGTCGAGTGCTTGTCCACCTTCACCCCGGCGATGGGCGACAGGTCGACCGTCTCGCCGGAGGCCACCAGCTCCCGGGTGAGGTGCGCCGTCTCCTCGTCGGTCATGCCCCGGAAATAGACGGCCATGGCCCACGCGGCCATCTGGTAGTCGGGGATGCGCCCCGCCACATAGCCCTGGATGAGAAAGCGCAGCTCCTCGGCGGTGTGCGTGCCGCCGTCGCGCTTCTTGCGGATCAGGTCGACAGCACGCATCAGGTCCTCACCCCGGCCACAACGGCCCGCACGAGGGCGGTGAACTTCGGCTTGGTGCGCTCGGCCACGGCCACCACCTGCTCGTGGGTGAGCGGCTCCAGCTCCTCGCCGATGGCCATGTCGGTGATGCAGGAGATGCCCAGGACGCGCAGACCGCAGTGGGCGGCGGCGATCACCTCGGGAATGGTCGACATGCCCACGGCGTCGCCACCCAGCCGGCGGAGCATCACGAGCTCGGCGGGCGGCAGGTAGTTGGGCCCGCTGATGCCGGCGTAGACCCCCTTCTGCACGCGGATGCCCAGATCACGCGCCTTCTGCTCGGCCAGGGCAATCAGCTCCGGGTCGTACGCCCGCGACAGGTCCGGGAAGCGCGGCCCCAGCTCGTCGTCGTTCGGCCCGATCAGCGGGTTGTCTCCCGTGAAGTTGAGGTGGTCCACAACCAACATGAGGTCGCCGGGCTGGAAGGCCTTGTTCATTCCCCCGGCGGCGTTGGTGACGATCAGCACCTTGGCGCCGAGGAACTTCATCACGTACACCGGAAAGGCCACCTGGGCCATGGAATACCCTTCATAGTAGTGAAAGCGGCCCTGCATCGCCACCACGGTCTTTCCTTCCAGGTGGCCGATCACCAGGCGGCCGGCATGGCCGGCCACCGTCGATACGGGAAAGTGCGGAATCTCTCCGTAGGGAATCACCGTCGCGTCGGCGATCTGCTCGGCCAGGTCGCCGAGCCCCGACCCAAGGATCAAGCCAATCTCCGGCACGTGGTCCGTCCGCTCGCGAATGGCGGCAACGGCTTCGCGCACCGTTTGTGCGCGGTTGGCCATCTGCACTCCTCCTCCTTTTGTCCCCATGCTTCCAAGCGTCCGACAGGCATCACAGCGCTTCCACAATGCCCCCGACAAGGGCGCGGAAGGTGTCCTTCACCCGCTCCGCCGTCTCCATCACTTCTTCGTGGGACAGCGGCTGCGGCAGGATGCCGGCGGCCATGTTGCTGATGCACGAAATGCCCAGCACGCGGATCCCGGCGTGGCGAGCGACGATCACCTCCGGGACGGTGGACATGCCTACGGCGTCGGCCCCCAGCGTGCGCAACATGCGGATCTCCGCCGGCGTCTCGTAGCTCGGGCCGAGGAGGCCGGCGTACACGCCTTCCCGCAGAGAAATCCCGAGCTTGGCGGCGACGTTCTTCGCCAGCTCGCGCAGGCCCTTGTCGTAGGCTTCGGACATGTCGGGGAAGCGCGGGCCGAGCCGCTCATCGTTGGGCCCGATGAGCGGATTGCGGAAGGTCAGGTTCAGGTGGTCGCGGATCAGCATCAGGTCGCCGGGCCGAAAGTCGGTGTTGACGCCGCCGGCGGCGTTGGTGACGATCAGCGTGTCGACGCCGAGGGCCTTCATCACGCGCACGGGAAAGGTCACCTGCTCCAGCGAGTATCCCTCATAGGCGTGGAAGCGCCCCTTCATCGTCATCACCGGCTTGCCGCGCAGCGTGCCGACGACCAGCTTCCCGTCGTGCCCTTCCACCGTGGACACGGGAAAATCGGGAATCTCCCCGTAGGAAATCTGCACCCCCTCCACCTCGTCGGCCATCACGCCGAGGCCCGAGCCGAGGATGAGGCCGATCTTCGGCTGCACAGGCAGCTTCGGGGCCAGAAAGGCCCGCACCTTCTCGATGCGTTCGTACAACGACACGGTCTCCTCTCCTTTCCAACCATCCTTGCCCGTCCGCGGTGTTCGGTCAGCGACGGACGATCAGATCTCGCCCAAAAAGCTCCTTCCGATCGCCGGAGGCGTCACGCCGAAGTTGTCGGCCACCGTGGCCCCCACATCGGCGAAGGTTTCGCGCAGGCCGAGGTTTCGCCCGTCACGCAAAGCCGGGTACCAAACGAGCAGCGGCACGTACTCCCGCGTGTGGTCGGTGCCGTGGTGCGTCGGATCGTTCCCGTGGTCCGCGGTGATGACGAGCAGGTCGCCCTCGGAAAGGGCCCCGAGGATCTCCGGCACCCGCCGGTCGAAGGCCTCGAGGGCCTGGGCGTATCCTTCGGGATCGCGCCGGTGGCCGTACTTGGCGTCAAAGTCGACGAGGTTGAGAAAGGCCAGCCCGCGGAAGGAGCGTCGGGCCACCTCCAGCAGCTTGTCGACGCCGTCCTCGTTGGAGGCCGTCTTGATCGCCTCCGTCACCCCTTCGCCGGCGTAGATGTCGGAAATCTTGCCCAGGGCAATGACGTCATAGCCGGCGTCGGCCAGGCGATTCATCACCGTCGGCGCCGGCGGCTTGACCGAGTAATCGCGGCGGTT
>PKQU01000146.1 GCA_017577925.1 Bacillota bacterium | reverse complement strand
CGGGGACGGGCTGCCATCCTCCTTTGGCAAGATCGTGCAAACCTATCGCCTCATCCAGCGCCACTACCTCGAGCCGGTGGCGGACGAAAAGCTGGTGAACGGCGCCATCGAGGGGATGCTGGAGGCCCTGGACGATCCGTACACGTCCTATCTGGATGAGGAGGCGGTCCAACATTTGGAGGATGCCGTCGAGGGTTCCTTTGAGGGTATCGGGGCGGAAGTGAAAATGGAAAACGGGCGGGTGACCGTCGTCGCACCGATTAAGGGCTCGCCGGCGGAAAAGGCGGGGCTTCGCCCGAACGACCAGATCATCCGCGTGAACGGCGAGAGCCTCGAGGGGCTGTCGCTCATGGAGGCCGTCCTGAAGATTCGCGGCCCCAAGGGGACGCCCGCACACCTGGAGATCATCCGGCCGGGGGTTTCGCAACCTCTCAAGCTGGTGATCATCCGCGACGAGATTCCCATCGAGACGGTTCATGCCGGGATTATTAAGAAGCGGGGCATCCCGTTCGGCCGCATCGAGATCACCCAATTCTCCACCGGAACCAGCAAGCGGTTTGCGGAAGAGCTGAAGCGGTTGGAAGAGGCGGGCATCAAGGGGCTGGTGATCGATCTGCGTGGCAATCCGGGCGGCCTCTTGGAGGCCGTGCTGGATATGGCCAAGCAGATCGTTCCGAACCACGGCGTGATCCTGCACATCGAACAGCGCGGCGGACAGCGCGAGACGTACCGGTCTACCTTGGACGGCCGCAAACCCTATCCCGTTGTTGTCCTGGTGGACGAGGGCAGCGCCAGTGCGGCGGAGATTTTCGCCGCGGCGCTCAAGGAGTCGGGCGGGTACACGGTGGTCGGAAAACCCAGCTTTGGCAAGGGCACCGTCCAGCAAACGGTGGACCTTGTCGACAAGAGCACGGTCAAGCTCACCGTAGCCAAGTGGCTGACGCCCAAGGGCCATTGGATCAACAAGAAGGGGGTACAGCCCGACATCGTCGTCGACCAGCCGGCCTACTTCAAGGCCGTACCGCTGCCGAGGGATCGTGCGTTGCGCTATGACATGAACAACATCGAGGTCCACAACCTGCAGGTGATGCTCCAGGGGATTGGCTATCCGCCTGGGCGCACCGACGGGTACTTTGATGCGCAGACAGAACGCGCCGTGAAGGCTTTCCAGCGTGTGCACGGGCTGCCGGTTACCGGCGTGGTTGACGCCGAGACGGCGACGCGCATCGAGGATGAGCTGCGCAAGCGCATTGAGAACCCCGAAAACGACGTACAGCTGCAAACGGCGCTGCAGGTACTGGTGAAACAGGTCGACTCATAACGCCTTTCCGCCGCGCCCGCGGTCGCTGTCGACCGTCGGGCCCTTCCCGGCTGTCCGCTTTGGCCCACCGCGAGAGCAGGAACGGATGGGCGCGTTGTCGAAAAGGGACACCACGGCAGGGACCGTGGTGTTTTTTTCGCGGCAAGGGGGGCGAATCATGAACGGGGCACTGCAGCCTTGGCTGGCGATGGGGAAGGAATGGTTGCGCGTCGCTGTTCATCCGGCGACCTTTGTCTTCGTGGCGTTGCTCGCGGCATTTTACGCCCGGCAGGTGGCGTTGGAACGGCGGCTCTTTTTTGTCCGTCTTCGCAGCGTGTGGCGGGAGACGCTCCATTCCGTCCTGATGGGTGCCGGGGGCGGGCTGGCGGCTTCCGCGCTTCTCGTGGGGCTGGGCGTGGTTGTTCATCCGCACACCCTGGCGGTCCTGTGGGGCGTGGCGCTGGTGCTGGCGATCGCGCGCTTTCGCTATCTGTGCCTGGCGTACGCGGGGGGGATCGTTGGCACTGCCGCGTCGCTGGCGCAGCTGGCTCCGTCCGCTTTCGCCATCCCCCCGCTGGCACCCCTGGGGCGCTTTCTCCTGCAGGTGGACGTTCCTTCCCTCGCTGCGCTGGTGGCGATCTTGCATCTGGTGGAAAGCGTCCTGGTCTTCCTGCACGGCGGGAACCGGGCCACCCCGCTGTTTCTGCGGAGCCCGCGGGGCAAGCTCGTTGGCGGCTACGCGTTGCAGCGGCTGTGGCTGCTGCCGCTCATCGTGGTCGTGCCGGCCGCGGGCGGCGGGGGAGGCGGCCCGGAATGGTGGCCGGTGTTTGGCAGCGGTGCGACAAGCTGGACCGTGGCGGGCTTGCCGGCGCTAATCGGCTACAGCGACGTGGCGCTTACCCGCACGGCGCAGGAAAAGGCGCGGCATGCTGCGGGATGGCTGCTCGCGTACAGCCTCATCCTGTTGGCGCTCGCCGGTTGGGCACGCGTGTGGCTACCGGCCGCGCTTCTGGCGTCCACCTTTGCGGCGGTTGGTCACGAAGCCCTCATCCGTTTCGGACGGTGGCAGGAGCGGGGACGGCCCGCCCTTTTCCAGCACGACGCGGAAGGCCTGTGCGTGCTGGCAGTGCTCCCGGGGAGCCCGGCTGAAGCGATGGGAATTGTGCCCGGCGACCGCCTCCGGCGCGTCAACGGGGTGGAGGTGCGCACGCGGCTGGATTTGCACGCGGCACTGAGCCGCAACCGGGCCCATTGCCGGCTGGAGGTGCTTGACCAAAACGGCGAGGTGCGCCTGGTGCAGCGAACGGTGTACGCCACCGATCACCATCAGCTGGGCATTGTGCTCGCCCCCGACGAGGATGCTCCGTACTACGTCGAGGTGGAGGATACCGGGCTTTTCGGCTTGCGCGGCCGCACGGGGATGCAGGCGTCGCGCCGTTCCCCGGTTGGATCGCGGGCGGAAGTGGCCGACGGTGCCCGGGAACCTTCCGAGACGGCGTCGTCGTGAACGGTGTCGCGCGTTTCGCAGGTTGGGGAACCTCCCTCCGGGGGGTAAAATGGGTGTGGAACCATACGGGAGGAGGCGATGGGGGATGTGGAAGAACCTGCTGGCCCGCTTGGGTGTGGGCGGAGCGTCCGTCGACTTGCAGCTCGATCGGGACGCGTTCCGCGTCGGGGAAGAGGTGACGGGCAAGATCGTCATTTCCGGCGGGACGGTGGCGCAGAAGGTCAACGACTTGACCGTCAGCCTGGTGATGGAGGTGCGCGTGCACAACCGCCTTGCCACGCGAACGGTTCACCGCATCCCGGTGTTGCACCAGGTGACGGTGCCGCCGCAGCCGCATCGGGAAGAAGTGCCCTTTTCCTTTGTGCTGCCGGCCAATTTGGCCATCAGCTCTTCTTCGGTGCGCTACGGGTTTCGCACCCAATTGGACGTCGATTTTGCGGTGGATCCGAAGGATTTCGACCCCGTTACCGTGCTGCCCGATAAGCCAACGGAACGTTTGTTCCGCGCCATCGAACAGCTGGGCTTCCGGCGCAAGGCCGAGTGGGGCAAGCTGACGGCCTACGGCCAGGAATTTGAATATTTCTCGGCCAATCCCCAGCTCCCGATCAAGGAATGGGAGTTTCTCCTGCGCAAGACTGCCGACACGTTTTACCTGCTGTCGGAAGTGGAGTGGGTGCGGGGCGGCTGGCTGGCACGGGAAGCGGAGCGGAAACTGGAGATTGCCGTGCCGGTACGCCTCCTCGAGGAGGGGCAGGAGCAGGCGCTGGTGGCTCATCTAAAGGAAACGCTGGAGCGGGTGCTGGCCGATCCGCACCATGCACCGCAGATCCCCCTGCACTCGTGGCACCTTGGCCAATCGCCGGGGCATCCGGGCCACTGGCACGGGCGGCACGCCCATGGTCACGTGCCCGGCACCGGAATCGGCCCGTTTGCCGCGGGGATGGTGGGCGGCTTTTTGCTCGCCGAACTGCTCGACGAATTGGGTGATGCCGTCGAAGCGGCCGGGGATATGCTCGACGGCGACATGTTTGACGGTGACGATGGCGATTGGCTGTAACCTTTTCGTTTTGGGCGCCGTATCGGCGCTTTCTTTTTTCCCCGTGCGGGAGGGTGAGGGGGTTCCCTCCCCCCCGGTTGCGCGCGTTTTTCCCGGCGCAGGCCTGGGCCGGTGGAAAAACCGGGCGGTGCGTTGTGGTATAATAACAAAGATACAAGCCACTCCGTGTCCGTGCGGAAAGGAGGAAGCGCAGTGGAGCGGCCGTTCCAGCTCGTGTCCGAGTTCAAGCCCATGGGCGACCAGCCGGAGGCGATCCGCCAGCTGGTGGAGGGAATCCGGCGCGGCGAGAAGCACCAGGTCCTTCTCGGGGCCACGGGAACGGGGAAGACCTTCACCATGGCCAACGTGATCGCCCAGGTGCAGAAGCCGACGCTGGTGATCGCCCACAACAAAACCCTCGCCGCCCAGCTGTGCAGCGAGTTCAAGGAGTTCTTTCCGCACAATGCTGTAGAATATTTTGTTAGCTACTACGACTACTACCAGCCGGAGGCCTACGTCCCGCAGACGGACACGTACATCGAGAAGGACGCGTCCATCAACGACGAGATCGACAAGCTACGCCACTCGGCTACCAGCGCCCTCTTCGAGCGGCGCGACGTGATCATCGTGGCCAGCGTGTCGTGCATCTACGGGTTGGGCGACCCGCGGGAGTACCGTGACCTCGTCGTCAGCCTGCGCGTGGGCATGGAGAAGAGCCGCGACGAGGTGCTGCGCCGGCTGGTGGACATCCAATACCAGCGCAACGACCTCAACTTCACCCGCGGCACCTTCCGCGTGCGCGGCGACGTGGTGGAGATCTTCCCCGCCTCGCGGACGGAGCAGGCCGTGCGGGTGGAGTTTTTCGGCGACGAGATCGACCGCATCACCGAGATCGACGTTCTCACCGGCGAGGTGCT